>NZ_JAPDBE010000009.1:0-136806 GCF_027705025.1 Aeromonas sp. D3
GGCGCCGGCTTCACAAGGAAGCTGGCTCATCAGTTCGGCGTGTTCCGCCGTGCTGGTAGGGGCGCATTATAGGGAGCCGCGCCGCGATGACAAGGGCTTTTTGCAAAAATGCGTTCGTTTGCTGAAAAAGCAGGCTGAACCCCCTGAAACCAAGATATAAGCCTCTATTTACGCCGATTTTTTGCTCAATTCTTCGCTGTGAGCCTGAATATAGTTGACCCAGCTGGTTGCCCGCTGTTGCCAGTTACCCTGCTGTTGCAGTTCAAGGGCCAGTTTCAGCGCCTGGGTATATTGCTCCTTATTAAGGTATGCCTGCACCAGCAACGCCTTTGCTCTATTACCCTGTTCGCCCTTCACTGACTTGATGGCAGCCAGCTGGGTCATAGCGGCTTCCGTCTTGCCTTGTTGAAGCAGCAGTTCAGCTGCACGCATGGCCGCTTTGGGCTGAGCATGCTGTTTGGCGAGCAACTGCCAGCTATCAACCGCTTTTGGCCATTCACGAGCGCCCTCCCACAACTGGGCCAGCAACTGCCGGTTTTCGGCACTTTGCTTCATCTGTCCCTTGGACATGGCCGCTTCCAGCAGACGAGCACCACGATAAGGTAGCCCCTGCCAGGCATAAAGGCGGATCAACTGATTGCGGGCGGCGGCATCGTCCATCAATTTTCTATCGATGGCTGTCTGCAACAGAGCCAGCGCTTGATCACCACGCTTGGCAGAGAGGTTGAGCGAAACCGCCTGTTGCCACCATTTGCTCTCTTTCGGCTCGTGGCGGATCAGCTCGGCGGCCTGATCGGCTGCCACCCCGTAGCGCTGCAAGGCGGTGAGGGCGGAGAGGCGAATGATGGCAGCCTGCTTTTGCCAGCTCTTCTTGAGCAATTGTTCGCTCTGGCTGGCGGCCTCGGCATACTGTTTGTTGTGGTAATAGAGACCGGCTAACCGCAGGCGCAAGCCATCGTCGGGTTTGATCGCCAGTGCCGCCTTGTAGCTTGCGATGGCGCCAGACCAGTTGGATTGCTGGGCCTGGATATCGCCACGCAGGCGCAGCAGCTGGAGTTGTTGTTGCTCGGGCCACTCTTTATAGGTGAGCGCCTGCTCCACATAGCGGCTTGCCTGGGCGGTTTGCTGCAAATTGGCGGCCAGCGAAGCCTGCAACTGGGCCAGCCAGGCGCGCTCGGCATCGGTGTTTGGCTTGAGTACAGACGCCTTGCTCTGAGCCTGTTGCCACTGGCCGGACTGATAGAGCTTCATCACGGGTTCAAGCTGGCGGGAGAAGTGAGGGCTGACCTCCATGGCCAGACAGGCTTGGCTGACCAAGGCCAGCAGACAGATCCAGATCCGCAACATAGTTATGACTCCAGTTTGAATTTGAGCGTGATGACTTGCACCAGCTTGTCGGCAGCACCCGGTCTTGGTTGATAGCGCCACTTGTTGATCGCCTGAATGGCCGCCCGCTCGAACTGACGCTTGGGCTTGGCCTCGATCACTTCCACATCCTGTACTCGCCCTTCAGCATCGACGCTGAAGCGCAGGGTCACGGCGCCTTCGATCCCCGCCTGCTGGGCGCGATAGGGGTAAACAGGTTCGATCCGTTGCAGCGGCATCAACATATCGCCGGCGCCGACACCGGCGCCTTGCTGCTGACCATGAAAGTTACCGCTCAGTACAGGAGCCGTGCTGGTCGCCACACCGGGGGCATAGACCTGCACAGCGCTGAGGCTGGAGACCAGATCCAGGCTAGGTTGCACCGAAGGCAGCGGCGCTGCAGCCGGCAACGGCATGGGAGTCGACGCCAGTGCAGCGGGAGGTTCCGGCAGGGGTTCCGGCTCTTGCGGCACCGGGCGCTCACGCACCTGCACCTCTGCCACTTCATTCTGCATGTTGATGACGATGGATTTTTGCTCACTCGCCACCTTCTCCCCCTTGGGAGGCTCAACCAGAGTAGCCATGAACAGCAGGATCCCCAGACTGAGGGCAATTCCCAGTCCCAGACTCATCAACTTGTATTTCATTTCGGTGCCACCGCCACGGCAATATTGGCTATGCCCGCCGCCTTGGCCTCATCCATCACCCGCACTACCTTGCCGTGCGGTACTCGCTCGTCGGCCTGGATCACCAGGCTGGCATCGGGCTGTTCCGCCAACAGGCGGGCAATACTGGCCTGTACCCGCTCCACGTCTATCTGCTTGCGGTCGAGGAAGATCTGACCCTGGGCACCTATCGCCAGCATGATGCTGGAGGATTTCTGCGCCTTGGCCTGACTGGCCTGGGGTCTGTGCACCTCGAGCCCGGCTTCACGCACGAAGGAGGTGGTGACAATAAAGAAGATCAGCATGATGAACACGATATCCAGCATGGGAGTCATGTCGATCTGCACTTCGTCACGCTGACGTTTGGATTGCCGTCTCATTGCATTACCTTCTCTTCTCGCAGGCCGTCCCGGGTCTTGGCCAGCGTACGCTTGGCCTGGCTCTCGAGTCGGCTGAGTAACAAGACGCCGGAGAGGGCCACCACCATGCCTGCCATGGTGGGGATGGTGGCGCGAGAAATACCGCCCGCCATGCTCTCCGGGTTAAAGCGGTTGGCCGCGGCCAACGCATCGAATACGCCTATCATGCCGGTCACTGTACCGAGCAGGCCCAACATGGGGCAGAGCACCACCAGGGTGCGGATGAAGATCAGATGACGGTTGAGCTCAAGCTCGGCCTGAGCCAGCCAGCGACCACGAATGGCCCTGGCATGCCAGCTGTGGCGCTCACTGCGCGCCTGCCAGCGGCCAAGCAGCTGTTGCTGCAAGGGGCCAAAGCCCAGATTGAGGTAGAGCAGCCGCTCGATCATCAGAATCCACATCAGCACCAGCAGGGCCAGAATGACCCAGAGCACGGGGCCGCCACGCCCCATGAAGCTCTGCAACTGTTGCCAGATGTCGAGCATCATGCTGCCCGCTCCATCCCGTTGTTATTGCTCTCGGCGCGCTCGGCCAGGATGCCGGCGACTTGCTGCTCCAGCACATTGGAAAGCTCGGTGAAGCGGGACTGCAGCAGGCTGTGAGCCAGGATAAGTGGAATGGCAGCCACCAGACCCTGAACCGTGGTGATCAGCGCCATTGAGATGCCGCCCGCCATGATCTTGGGATCGCCGGTACCAAACTGGGTGATGGCCTGGAAGGTGCCGATCATGCCGGTCACAGTACCGAGCAGACCCAGCATGGGGGCAATGGCCGCGATCACCTTGACCATGCCGATGCCGCGCTCCATGCGGGGCGTCTCCTGCAGGATGGCCTCATCCAGCCTCAGCTCGAGGGTTTCCATGCTCAGCTCGGGATGCTGCTCCGCGACCGTCAGCACCCGACCAAGGGCATTGTCGGCGTGATACTCGCCGCTCTTGAGCTGGCGACGCACCAGAGTCAGCTCGCGGGAGAGGCTCCACAACCGCACTGCGGCGATCCCCAGACCGATGGCGGCCAGCAGCACTATGATGGCGCCCACCTGCCCACCCTGTTGAACTTGCTGCCAGAAAGTAGGCGCCTGTGCCAGCATCTCCAGCAGGGTACCGTGGGAAGGATCCAGCGGCAGAGTTTCTCCCTCCTGACCCTGATAGGCCGCAACCTCGGAGAGCACGCCACCTGGCAGACCCAGCACAGGGCTCAACCCCTCGGCAGTGGGCTGGAGGAAACCGTCACTACCAAACAGGGCAAAGCTGCCGACCCGGGTCAGCGGCTGCTCGCTGGCAGCGCCCTGGGCATCGAGCACCTTGCCGTCGAACTGGGCAATCCGGCCAGATTCGCGGATCTCTTGCAGCAGAGTCGCAGGCAACAGGGCGAGGGCGGCGCGATCCGGTACCTGCTTCTCCTGCGCCATGGCTTTCAACGGGGCAAGGCGATCGGGATATTGACCCTCGACCGCAGATTCGGCCAGCAGCTTGACCGCATCGCTGGCGCCCTGACGGGTCACGGCAAAAATGTCATTCATGTCGCCGGAGGCTTGCTCCCACTGGCCGTTGAGCTCGACCAGCTGCTTTTCATTGCTGGCGAACTGGCTGGCCAGCTCCTTGCTCAGACGCTGCGCCTCGGCCAGTTTGGCGCGGGCACTGTTGAGCTCTTTGGAGACGGTCGCCAGATCCTGCTGGGCCTGCTGTTCGCGAGCCTGTTCCTGCTGCTGCCAGGCCTCATCGGCGACGGCCACATTGGCACCCAGAGAGAGGGCGATAACGAGGGGGAACCATTTCATGACTGAGCCTCCTGGCTACGGCTGACCGACAGGGGCACATGGAGCAATTGCGGGACTTTCTTGTCGGTGGCCATCTCCAGTGCATCGGCGATGGGGGAGAGCCACTGACTGTCGAGGGCTTGCCACTGCTTTGCTTCCGTAGACCAACGCCATGCCTGACTGCGATCGGCTGTCATGGCCAGCAGGGAGACACGGCCCAGCACCAGCACGTCGACCCGGCGCTGCGCACCATCCAGCGCCAGCTCGGCGGAATAACTGTCCATCCGGCTGCCGTATTTGGCTTCGATCTGATAGGCCTGCAGCAGCTGACGGAATTTCTCCGCTTCGCTCACATCGGCTCTGGCCAGCGTCGCTTTCAGCTGTTCAACCCGTGCCAGGCGATCTTCTTTGCGCAGCGGCAGATCATCTTGCACCAGCTGTTCCAGATCGGCTTGCATCTGCAGCATCAGCGGGATCAGGCCCTGCCGGGTCTCTTGCACCGCCTCCAGCTGCTGGCTCAACTTGCCCAGCTCATTCTGCTGATCGGCCACCAAAGACTGCATGTAGCGGTTGTAGGCTTCCAGATCACGCAGTTGCAGCTGTGCATTTTGCAGCTCCAGTCTGGCGGCAACGGCCGCATCGGCGGCTTTTTCCACACGCTGCTGGGAGACTTTCCCGGCGGCGATGCTGTTCTTCAGTGCCGGTGCGACCAGATCATCGGCGCTGGCAGCGAAGTGGACTGACAATGGCAACAAGGCCAAACCCCAAAACTTGTTCATGATATAAATCTTAACAATGATAACTATTCTCATTGTCTCAAAGAGTGGGGTCAGTGGCAATCAGATGATTTTCTTGGCCTTCGGTGGAAAAAACAGGATAATTTTTAAGCAAGCACGGGAGTCACTGGCGTTGGTAGTCACAACACCAAATCAATAAATAAAAAATATCTTTTCGATCAATGTGATAGGGATCGAAAAAGGAGATGTACATGTTTAACGATGCGATCTGGGAACACATCGATCGATTCACCAAGGCCAAGAAGACCAGCGAGATCCAGCAGCAACTGGAGCGCTTCAGTCATCAAATGGGCTTTGATTACTTCCGTCTGCTGATTATTTTCCCCATCAGCATGCAGAAATCCCATGTGGCACTGTTCAACAACTGCCCCACCAGCTGGTTCGAAGCCTACAGCGAACGGCACTACCTGACCCAGGATCCAGTGGTGTTCCTGGGCCTGAAGCAGACCCAGCCCATCTTTTGGAACAAGCTCGACTGCGACTCACCCTGGCTACCCAGCGCCAGCCGGGAAGTCATGAATCTGGCCGCCGATTTCGGAGTGAGAAATGGCGTATCCTTCCCGCTACATACGCCGCAGGGGGAACACGGCATCCTCTCTTTCATCAGCAAGGAAAAATCCAATTCCGATCTGATGTTTGAAAACGTTCCCTTGCTGTCGTTCTGCGCCAGCTACATCTTCAATTCGGCGTTGCAGCTGATAAAGAGCAGACCGGATTTGATGAAGCACCTGACCGAGCTGTCGGATCGGGAGAAGGAGTGCCTGTTCTGGGCCAGTGAGGGCAAGACCTCCTGGGAGATCGCCACCATACTCGGCATCAGCGAACGCACAGTCAACTTCCACCTCAACCAGGTCACCAACAAGACCGACTCGAAGAACCGCAACCAGGCGATCGCCAAGAGCATCTCCAGCGGCATCATAGTGCCTTCGCTGGACGACGTGACCATCACCAACCTGCGGCTGTCATAGCGGCCACTCCGCCAGATAACCAAACAAAAAGAGCCGCAATGCGGCTCTTTTTTCATTTCAGACAACGGCTTATTCCACGGTCACGGATTTCGCCAGGTTGCGCGGCTGATCCACGTCCGTGCCCTTGATGAGGGCAACATGGTAGGAGAGCAGCTGCAACGGCACAGTGTAAACGATGGGGGCAATCATCTCTTCCACATGGTTCAGGCTCATCACCCGCATGGTGGCATCGCTCTTGAAGCCGGCGTTCGCATCGGCGAACACGTAGAGAATACCGCCACGAGCACGCACCTCTTCCACGTTGGACTTGAGCTTCTCCAGCAGATCGTTGTTCGGCGCCACCACTATGATGGGCATCTCGGCATCGATCAGCGCCAGCGGGCCGTGCTTCAGTTCACCGGCGGCATAGGCTTCGGCATGGATGTAGGAGATCTCTTTAAGCTTGAGCGCCCCCTCCATGGCGATGGGGTACTGACTGCCACGGCCGAGGAACAGGCTGTGGTGCTTGTCGGCGAACTCTTCGGCCAGCGCTTCTATGTCCTTGGCCAGCGCCAGGCTCTCCTTGATGCGCAGTGGCAGTGCTTGCAGCGCCTTGACCAGCTCGGCCTCGGCTTCGGCACTCAAGTTGCCACGGCAGTGACCAACGGAAGCCACCAGCATCAGCAGACCGGCCAACTGGGTGGTGAATGCCTTGGTGGAAGCCACGCCGATTTCGGCACCGGCACGGGTCATGAAGGCCAGATCCGATTCACGCACCAGAGAGGAACCCGGCACGTTGCAGATGGCCAGCGAGCTCATGTAGCCAGACTGCTTGGCCAGTCGCAGGGCGGCCAGGGTATCGGCGGTCTCGCCACTCTGGGACAGGGTCACCAGCAGGCTGTTGGGACGCACCACGGATTTGCGATAGCGGAACTCGGAGGCAATCTCCACGTCGCAGGAGACACCGGCTATCTCTTCGAACCAGTAGCGAGCGACCATGCCCGAGTTGTAGGAAGTGCCGCAGGCGACAATCTGGACGTGCTCGACCTTGTCAAAAATGGCGCGGGCGCCGTTGCCGAACGACTCGACCACAACGTGATCCGAACCCAGACGGCCTTCCAGGGTATTGGTAATCGCTTTGGGCTGCTCGTAGATCTCTTTGAGCATGTAGTGACGGTATTCGCCCTTGTCACCGGCATCGTGAGAAAGTTCGGACTCCAGCTCCTCACGCACCACGGCATCACCGTGAGTATCAAAGATATGCACGTCGCGACGGGTCACCTCGGCCACATCGCCCTCTTCCAGGAAGATGAAGCGACGGGTCACCGGCAGCAATGCCATCTGGTCGGAGGCGATGAAGTTCTCGCCTATGCCACGGCCAATCACCAGCGGGGAGCCGGAGCGAGCCACGACCACACGGCTGTCATCACGGCTGTCCATCACCACAGTGCCATAAGCACCGCGCAGCTGTTTCACCGCAATCTGCATGGCGGCCAGCAGGCTGTCGGCAGATTTCAGTTCGTGGTGCACCAGATGAGCGATCACTTCGGTGTCGGTGTCTGAGCTGAACACATAACCCAGCCCCTGCAGCTCGGCACGCAGCTCTTCGTGGTTCTCTATGATGCCGTTGTGCACAACAACGATATGCTCGGAGACGTGAGGGTGTGCATTGCGCTCGGACGGCTCGCCATGGGTAGCCCAACGGGTGTGGGCGATACCGGTTCCACCATGGACGGACTGCTCCTCCAGCGCCTTGGCCAGCTCGGCCACCTTGCCCAGACGGCGAACCCGCTGCAGCGGCTGGTTGGCGCTGAACACGGCCACACCGGCCGAGTCGTAGCCGCGATATTCCAGACGGCGCAGGCCTTCTACCAGGATTTCAGCCACATCACGTTGGGCGACGGCCCCGACGATGCCACACATACACTTCTCCTCAAGACGTAATAAACGGAAATTGATTTGGATGGTTCAGATAAAAATGTCAGCCAGTCCTGTCAGCCAGCAACCGGGGCGCAGATCAGCGTGATCCCCCTGGCTTGAATTTGTTCTCTGGCCGAGGTGGCCAGCCCTTCATCGGTCACCAGGGTATGGATGCTCGACCAGGGCAGCTCCAGATTGGGGATCTTGCGGCCAATCTTCTCCGACTCGACCATGACGATGACCTCCCGCGATACCTCGGCCATCACCCGGGACAGGCCCACCAGCTCGTTGAAGGTGGTGGTGCCCCGCTCCGGATCTATGCCATCGGCACCGATGAACAGCTGGTCAAAGTCATAGGAGCGCAGCACCTGCTCCGCCACCTGACCCTGAAAGGATTCAGAGTGGGGATCCCAGGTACCGCCGGTCATCAGCAGAGTAGGTTCGTTCTCCAGCTCGCGCAGGGCACCGGCCACATTGAGGGAGTTGGTCATGACGATGAGGCCGCGCTTGTTGCCCAGCATGGGGATCATGGCGCTGGTGGTGCTGCCGCTGTCGATGATGACGCGATTGTGATCGCGGATCCGTTCGGCGGCGGCACGGGCAATGGATAGCTTTCGTTTCGAAACTTGCTCCGGATTGCTGTCCACCACCATCTCGCTCGGCAGAGGCACGGCACCACCATAACGACGCAACAGCAGGCCACCGGTTTCCAGCACAGCGAGATCTTTTCGGATGGTCACTTCCGAGGTGGAGAAGTGCTTGGCAAGGGTATCGACACTCACTTCACCCTGCTCCTGCACCAGATTCACTATGGTGTGACGGCGCTGCTGAGTATTACGTTTGGTCATCATTAAGTTTCGATTCGAAAGAATGACGAAATGTTAGCGCCTTTTTCGGAAAAGTAAAACAGCAAATAGGATCCGATTTGGTTCGATGCCAGAATGGGGCAGCTGATTTGCGACGAGGACGCCATGCAAAAAAAAGTTATCTGGCTGGTGGAAGATGAGGCCAGCATCGCCGACACCCTGATCTATGCGCTGCAAACCGATGGTTTCGAGGTGGAGTGGTTTCCCCTTGGCCAGCCACTGTTGACGCGACTGGAACAGACGCGACCCGACTTTCTGATCCTGGATGTGGGGCTGCCGGACATCAGCGGCTTCGAGTTGTGCAAGCAGGTACGGGTCCGCTGCGACACCCCCCTGATGTTTCTCACCGCCCGCAGCGAGGAGATAGACAGGCTGATAGGGCTGGAAATTGGCGCCGACGATTATGTGGCCAAGCCGTTCTCGCCACGGGAGGTGTGTGCCCGGGTACGAGTGATACTGCGCCGCAGCCAGCCGGCAGCCACCCAACCGAGCCAATTGCTGGCACTGGATGAGGAGCGGGCCCGCATCAGCTTTCACGGCCAGCCGCTGGCCCTCACCCGTTACGAGTACCTGCTGCTCAAGACGCTGATGCAGGCACCTGGACGGGTCTACTCTCGTCAGCAGTTGATGGATCTGGTGTGGAGCGGGGCAGAAGAGAGCCTGGATCGCACCGTCGACACTCACATCAAGACCATTCGCGCCAAGCTGCGGGAACGTGACGCTGACGCCAACCTGATCCTGACCCATCGCGGGCTGGGCTATAGCCTGGAACTGGCATGAGGATCGGCCTGCAGCAAGCATATGGTCTGGCGCCCGGATACAAACGGATAGAACTGGTATGAGAATAGGACTGCAACTGCTGTGCGGACTGGTGCTGATCTTCGCGCTGGCGGCCTGGTTTGTGCTGGAGATCTTCGTCGAGGAGATAAAACCCGGGGTGCGCAGCGCCACTGAAGATACCCTGGTCGACATGGCCCAGATGCTGGCACCGCTGGCACTGGACGATCTGCAGGAAGGGAAAATGGCCGATGGCAGGCTGGCCAGCGCCTTCGCCCGTCTCAACCAGAGCCCCATCAATGCCCTGATCGACGGGCACCTCAAGCAACAGGCTGAATATCGCATCTATGTGACCGACGCTAAAGGCAAGGTGGTCTATGACTCGGACGGGGTGGATCTGGGCAAGGACTATTCGCGCTGGAACGACGTCTACCGTACCCTGCGCGGCCAGTACGGGGCTCGCAGTACCCGCAGCGATCCGGATGATCCCGCCAGCTCCGTCATGCACGTGGCCGCGCCGCTGCGTGAAGGGGGGAACATACTGGGCTCCCTCACGGTCGCCAAACCCAACCGCACTCTGATGCCAATGATAGAGCGCAGCGAACACCAGCTATTGCAGGCGGCAGCCATGCTGTTGCTCATCTCGCTGCTGATCGGTGCCCTGCTGGCATGGTGGCTCAACCGCGCCATCGGCAAGCTGGTGCACTACGCCGATGCGGTCAGTCACAACCAGCCAGCCACTCTGCCGGGACTCCACAGCCCGGAGCTGGAGCGACTCGGTCGCTCCCTCGAAACCATGCGCCGTCAGCTCGATGGGAAGGCCTATATCGAATCCTATGTACACAGCCTGACCCACGAGCTGAAGAGCCCGCTGGCCGCCATTCGCGGGGCTGGAGAGCTGCTGGCCGAAGCGCCCCCCCCCGAGGTAGCCCGACGTTTCATCGGCAACATCAATCTGGAAACAGCCCGCATGCAGCAGTTGATAGAACGCATGCTGCAACTGGCCAAGCTGGAATCGGGGCAGGGGCTGGATCGCCAGGCAACCGAACCCGCCAGACTGGGCAAGCGGGTGCTTGATGCCCGCCAGATCATAGCCCAGCGTCGTCAGGTAACCCTGGTGGCCGAACTGGCCGACGCCTCAAAGCAGAAGTGGGATCCCCTGCTGGTAGAGCAGGCCCTCGGCAACCTGCTGGACAACGCCCTCGACTTCTCCCCTGCCGGCAGCACGGTCAGATTGACCGGCGAGATGCATGCAGACGGCTATCGCTTTCAGGTACGGGATCAGGGCCCCGGCATTCCGGACTATGCCCTGCCACGCATCTTCGAGCGTTTCTACTCCCTGCCCAGACCCGACAAGGGCAAGAGCAGCGGTCTGGGGCTCAGCTTTGCCACAGAAGTGGCACGCCAGCATGGCGGTCGGCTGCACCTCTGCAACCAGCCAGAAGGTGGCGTGCTGGCCGAACTCTGGCTGCCAGCCGGCTGACACTTCACATTGGACACATAAAGTGGCGCTATGCTGCCGCCTCCCGGCCCTTTGTCCCATTCTCCAAGGAGACCCCATGTCCCGGATCCTGTTACCCGGCCTGCTCGCAGCAGGCCTGATATTCTCACTGCCAGCCAGCGCGGCCTCCGGCTGCATGCTGTTTGCCGATGGCACAGGCAAGCCCATCAGCAGCCAGGGGGATTGCTCCAGCCAGTTGCCACCCGCCTCCACCTTCAAGATACCACTGGCGCTGATGGGCTATGACAGCGGCTTCCTGGTGGATGAAAATCTGCCCGCTCTGCCATTCAAACCCGGCGACGATGACTGGTTGCCCGCCTGGCGCGAGACCACTACCCCGAGCCGCTGGCTCACCTACTCTGTGGTCTGGTACTCCCAGCGTCTCACGGAGTGGCTGGGGATGGAGCGCTTCCAGCAGTATGTCGACCGCTTCGACTACGGCAACCGTGATCTTGCGGGCAATCCCGGCAAGCACGATGGTCTGACCCAGGCCTGGCTCAGTTCGAGCCTCGCCATCAGCCCTCAGGAACAGGCCCGCTTCCTCGGCAAGATGGTGAGCGGCAAGCTGCCGGTCTCCTCACATACACTGCAGCACACGGCCAATATCCTGCGCCAGCCCGACATCGATGGCTGGCAGATCCACGGCAAGACCGGCATGGGCTACCCCAAGCTGCTGGATGGCACCCTCAATCGGGATCAGCAGATCGGCTGGTTTGTCGGCTGGGCCAGCAAACCGGGCAAGCAGCTCATCTTTGTCCACACTGTCGTGCAAAAGCCCGGCAAGCAATTCGCCTCGCTCAAGGCGAAGGAAGAGGTGTTTGCCGCCCTGCCTGACCAGCTGAAGAAGCTGTGATCCCAGAACCGGCGCAAGGCGCCGGTTTTTTTATCACCCTTCACTCCCGCTTCACACGGCCCCATATCCTCTTCACCCAAGCCCGGCACACTTGTTCCCGTCAACAAGGAGACGTGTCATGGTCAAACAGATATTCACCCACAAGATCTTTCTGCTGCTGTTGCTCAGCCTGCTGCTGATGGTGCCGGTGCAATCCATCATGGAGCTGAACCGGGAGCGTCAGGCCTATCGCAGTCAGGCCATCCACAGCATCATGGCCAGCAGCAGCGGACCGCAGCGGCTGCTCGGGCCGGTCGTGGTGCAGCCTTACACCCGCACCGTCATCATGGAGCAGGATGGCAAGCGCTTCGAACGCAAGCTGCAGCTCTACCGCTACCTGCTGCCGGAACAGCTGGATGTGCGGGCCAGCATGGAAGTAACCCCCCGCAAGCTCGGCATCTATCAGGCCCAGGTCTACCAGACCCGGATCTCCCTCTCCGGGCATCTGCCAACCCGGCTGGAAGGCAAGACGCTGGTATCCGGTGATCCCGATCTGAGCGTCGATGGCGCCGATCCGGCATTGGTGGCGGGCAAACCCTATCTGAGCCTGGTGCTGTCCGATGCCCGCGGTATCAACAGCGTCCCCGAACTGCAATTGGGGGAAGCGCGCATTCCGTTTGCCCCTGGTGCCCGGCTGGGTGACGGTCTGGCCGGTATCCATGCCCCCCTCGATACCTTGCCGGACGACAATGGCGTCTTCCATATCGAACTGAATCTGCAGGGCATGAACACCCTCGAAGTAGTGCCGCTCGGTCAGGACAGCAAGCTTCACCTCAGTAGCAACTGGCCTCACCCCAACTTCATCGGCGACTTTCTCCCCGGCAACCGGACCTTGGATCAGCAAGGCTTCGAGGCCAGCTGGCAGACCAGCTGGTTTGCCACCGACATGGAGACCCGCTTCAATCGCATGATGAAGAGAGTCAGCGGCGATCTGCCCGCCTTCAGCGTCAGCCTGGTGCAGACGGTGGATCACTATCAGCTGAACGAGCGGGCGGCCAAGTATGCACTGCTGTTTATCGGCCTAACCTTCATCAGCTTCTTCATGTTCGAACTGCTCAAAGGGTTGCGGGTACACCCGATCCAGTACGCTCTGGTGGGAATGGGGCTGGCGATCTTCTATCTGGTGCTGCTGGCACTGACCGAGCACCTGGGCTTTGGCTGGGCGTATCTCATCGCCAGTCTCGCCAGCGTGCTGCTCAACGGTTTTTACCTTAGCCATGTGCTGGGCGGGCCTAAACAGGGGCTCGGCTTCGCGGCCTTGCTGGGGCTGGTTTACGCCATACTGTTCGGCCTGTTGCAGGCAGAAGAGATAGCCCTGCTGCTCGGCGCCCTGCTGCTGTTCGCCATACTGGCGCTGGTCATGATGCTGACCCGCAAGCTGGATTGGTATCGCGTGATGGGCAACAACTCACCAACCCGCGAACCATAAGGGATCTGTCAGAAACAAAACCGGCGCCATCAGGCGCCGGTTGCATTTTAGTGATCGGGTATCACTTCTTCTTGACCGGACGGGCCCAATTCTTGATGTGGCGCTGGGGCACACGGGTGATGACCAGCTCGTTCTCGGCCACATCCTTGGTGATGGTTGAACCGGCCCCCAGGGTAGCGCCCTTGCCGATGCGCACCGGCGCTACCAGCTGGGTATCGGAGCCAACAAACACATCGTCCTCTATGATGGTCTGGAACTTGTTCACACCGTCGTAGTTGCAGGTGATGGTGCCGGCACCGATGTTCACCTTGGCACCCACCTCGGCATCCCCCAGATAAGTGAGGTGACCACACTTGGAACCGACCCCGAGACGGGATTTCTTCATCTCGACGAAGTTGCCGACGTGGGCATCCTGCTCCAGCACGGCGCCAGGACGCAGACGGGCAAACGGGCCAACGGAACACAGATCCGCCACCTGAGCCCCTTCGATGATGGAGTAAGGTTTCACCTCGGTATGATCGCCGATGACGCAATCCTTCAGCACGCTGCCGGCCCCGATGCGCACCTGGTTGCCGAGCGTCACCTTGCCTTCGATGATGACGTTCACATCGATCACCACCTCTTCGCCGATCTCCAGCGTTCCACGCAGATCGAAACGAGCGGGGTCGAGCAGGGTCGCACCGGCGATCATCAGCTTCTCGGCCTGCATCTTCTGGTAGCTTCGCTCGAGCGCCGCCAGCTGAACCCGGTTGTTGGCGCCTTCCACTTCCATGGCGCTGTCAGGATGGACGGCGGCGATGGGGCAACCATCGGCATGGGCCATGGCGATCACGTCGGTCAGGTAGAGTTCGCCCTGGGCATTGTTGTTGTCCAGGCGCGACAACCAGCCACGCAAGTCGGCGCCGTTGGCCACCAGTACACCCGTATTCACTTCACGGATGGTCAGCTGCTCGGCATTGGCATCCTTCTGCTCGACGATACCGACCACCTGGCCGTTTTCCCGCACGATACGGCCGTAGCCGGTGGGGTTGTCCAGTACCACTGTCAGCAGCGCCATGCCCTTGTCGGCCTTGGCGGCCAGCAGCCGTTGCAGTGTCTCTGGCTGGATCAGCGGAGTATCGCCGTAGAGCACCAGCACGTCATCTTCATCTTTCCAGAACGGGATCGCCTGGGCGACGGCATGGCCGGTACCCAGTTGCTGCGCCTGCAGCACCCAGTTCAAGTCGGGCGCCAGGATCCGCTCCTTCAACAGCTCGGCACCGTGGCCATACACCAGGTGCAACTGCTCGGCACCGACCTGGCGGGCGGTGTCGATCACATGGGAAACCATGGGTTTATTGGCTACCGGATGCAGCACTTTGGGCAGGACAGAGCGCATGCGAGTACCTTTACCCGCAGCCAGGATCACGACGTTGAGGGACATAATTCGACCTTTGAAACATGAAAAAATACTCGGCGGAGTCTATCCAACGAGCAAAAAAAAAGCGACCAGAAGGTCGCTTTTTACATCACCGCAATTAACGGTAATTCTTTTTGACGATATCGATAACCCGCAGTTGGGCCATCGCCTTGGCCAGCTCGGTGGCGGCCTGGGCGTAGTCGATATCACCATGGGAGCTGTGGATCCGCGCTTCGGCCGCACGTTTGGCTTCCAGGGCTTTCGCCTCATCCAAATCCTTGGCACGAATCGCAGTGTCCGCCAGTACGGTCACAGATTCGGGTTGTACTTCCAGCATACCGCCGGAGATGTACAGCACCTCTTCCGCTCCATTCTGCTTCACCAGACGGACCAGGCCCGGCTTGATGGCAGTCAACAACGGAGCATGACCGTGACGGAGACCCAGCTCACCCTCGAGGCCTGATACCTGAGCAGATTGCACGCGACCGGAAAACAGTTTCCCTTCGGCGCTCACCACATCCAGGTGAAAGGAGATCATCTCAGCCATGGGCCCTCCTATCGAGGCTTACAGTTTCTTGGATTTCTCGACGACTTCGTCGATGCTGCCAACCATGTAAAACGCCTGCTCAGGCAGATCGTCATACTCGCCTTTCAGGATGCCCTGGAAACCACGGATGGTCTCTTTCAGCGGCACGTATTTGCCCGGAGAACCGGTAAACACTTCTGCCACGAAGAACGGCTGGGACAAGAAACGCTCTATCTTACGGGCACGGGCTACGGTCAGTTTGTCTTCTTCTGACAGTTCATCCATACCCAGGATGGCGATGATGTCCTTCAGCTCTTTGTAACGCTGCAGCACTGTCTGAACGCCACGAGCAGTCTCGTAGTGCTCTTTGCCAACTACCAGCGGATCCAGCTGACGGGAGGTGGAGTCCAACGGGTCAACGGCCGGGTAGATACCCAGTGCCGCGATCTGACGGGACAGAACGACAGTGGCGTCCAGGTGGGCGAAGGTGGTCGCCGGAGACGGGTCGGTCAAGTCATCCGCAGGCACGTAAACGGCCTGGACTGACGTGATGGAACCGGTCCGGGTGGAGGTGATGCGCTCTTGCAGAACACCCATCTCCTCGGCCAAGGTCGGCTGGTAACCTACTGCAGACGGCATACGGCCCAGCAGTGCGGATACCTCGGTGCCCGCGAGCGTGTAACGGTAGATGTTGTCCACGAAGAACAGCACGTCACGACCTTCGTCACGGAACTTCTCGGCCATGGTCAGGCCGGTCAGCGCTACGCGCAGACGGTTTCCGGGTGGCTCGTTCATCTGACCGTAAACCAGAGATACTTTGTCCAGTACGTTGGACTCCATCATCTCGTGGTAGAAGTCGTTACCCTCACGGGTACGCTCACCCACACCGGCGAACACGGAATAACCGCTGTGTTCGATGGCGATGTTACGGATCAGCTCCATCATGTTGACGGTTTTGCCTACACCGGCACCACCGAACAGACCGACTTTACCACCCTTGGCGAACGGACATACCAGGTCGATAACCTTGATGCCGGTCTCCAGCAGGTCGTTGCTGTTGGACTGATCTTCGTAGCTGGGGGCCGCGCGGTGGATGGACCAACGCTCTTCCTCACCGATCGGACCTTTTTCGTCGATCGGCTCACCCAGTACGTTCATGATCCGACCCAGAGTCGATACACCGACCGGCACCTGGATGGATTTACCGCTATTCATTACTTCCAACCCACGACGCAGACCGTCGGAGGAGCCCATGGTGATGCAACGAACGACGCCGCCACCGATCTGTTGCTGAACTTCCAGCACCAGACCCTGACCTTGACCTTCGCTGACGACCTTGACTGCGTCGTACACCTGGGGCACGGCATCCTGCGGGAACTCGATGTCCACCACAGCGCCGATGATTTGGACGATGAAACCGTTACTCATGTCAAATCCTCTAAACCTTTGATAACCCTTGCCTTACACCGCAGCAGCACCGGATACGATCTCTGTCAGTTCCTGGGTAATACTGGCCTGACGGGCCTTGTTGTACACCAGTTGCAGGTCGTTAATCAGGTTGCCGGCGTTGTCAGTCGCGGCTTGCATGGCAACCATTCGGGCTGCCTGTTCACTTGCCAAGTTTTCTACCACCCCCTGGTATACCTGGGATTCGACATAGCGAATCAGCAGGGTGTCCAGCAGTTGCTTGGGATCCGGCTCATAGATGTAATCCCAGTGGTGTTTCTTGGCGAGCTTGCTGTCTTCAGTTACGGGCAAAGGCAGCAGTTGATCGACCCGTGGTTGCTGCACCATGGTGTTCACGAACTTGTTGTACACCAGATACAGCCTGTCAATCTCACCGTTGTCGTAAGCCTTCAGCATGACCTTGACTGAACCAATCAGGTCATTGACGCTCGGGTTGTCACCCAGTCCTGCGACATGAGCTTGCACCTTGGCGCCGTGCCGTTCAAAGAAGCTGGAGGCCTTGTTGCCGATCAGAGCCAAGTCAACCTTGGCACCTTTCGCGCTCCATTGCTTCATATCATTGAGGGCAGCCTTGAACAGGTTGATGTTCAAACCGCCACACAGGCCACGGTCGGTGGAGACGACTATGTAACCCACTCGCTTGACCTCACGTTCCATGAGGTAGGGGTGCTTGTATTCCAAGTTCCCCTGGGCGATATGGCCGATCACCTTGCGCATGGTTTCAGCGTACGGACGGCTGGCAGACATGCGTTCCTGCGCACGGCGCATTTTGCTTGCTGCCACCATTTCCATAGCGCCGGTGATCTTCTGAGTGTTTTTCACACTCCCGATCTTGTTACGTATCTCTTTTGCGCCGGCCATCTCTTACTCTCCATCAGGTGGCAGCTCGCGCTGCCACACACGCTTACCAGGTCTGGGTTGCCTTGAAGTCATCCAGCAACGCAGTCAGCTTGCCAACGATCGCGTCGTTGTAATCTGCTTTGGCATTGATTTCAGCCATCAGCTCAGCATGCTGGGTATTGGCGTAAGAGAGCAGAGCGGCTTCGAAGTCGACAATCTTGTTCAGTTCGACATCGGAGAGATAGCCTTTCTCGGCGGCGAACAGCACCAGCGACTGCTGGGCCACGCTCATCGGAGAGTATTGCTTCTGCTTCATCAGCTCGGTCACTTTCACACCGTGATCCAGCTGCTTGCGAGTTGCCTCGTCCAGATCAGAAGAGAACTGGGCGAATGCCGCCAGCTCGCGATACTGGGCCAGTGCGGTACGGATACCACCGGACAGCTTCTTGACGATCTTGGTCTGAGCAGCACCGCCCACACGGGATACGGAGATACCCGGGTCAACCGCCGGACGAATACCGGAGTTGAACAGCTGTGAAGTCAGGAAGATCTGACCATCGGTGATGGAAATCACGTTGGTCGGTACGAATGCAGACACGTCACCGGCCTGGGTTTCGATGATCGGCAGCGCGGTCAGAGAACCGGTCTGGCCTTTCACGGCACCATTGGTGAACTTCTCTACGTACTCGGCGTTGACGCGAGCAGCACGCTCCAGCAGACGGGAGTGCAGATAGAAAACGTCACCCGGGTAGGCTTCACGTCCTGGCGGACGGCGCAGCAGCAGGGAGATCTGGCGATAAGCTACGGCCTGCTTGGACAGGTCATCATAGATGATCAGCGCGTCTTCACCGCGGTCACGGAAGTACTCACCCATGGAGCAACCGGCATACGGAGCCAGGTATTGCAGGGCGGCAGCTTCGGACGCAGAGGCAACCACCACTATGGTGTTGGCCAGGGCGCCGTGCTCTTCCAGCTTGCGTACCACGTTGGCGATGGTGGAGGCCTTCTGGCCAATCGCAACGTAGACACACTTAATACCGGAGTCTTTCTGGTTGATGATGGTATCGATCGCGATGGCGGTCTTGCCCACCTGACGGTCACCGATGATCAGCTCACGCTGGCCACGACCGATAGGGATCATGGCATCGATGGCTTTCAGACCGGTCTGAACCGGCTGGTCAACGGACTTGCGCTCGATAACGCCCGGGGCGATCACTTCGATCGGCGAGAAGCCGTCGTTTTCGACCGGACCTTTACCGTCGATCGGCTGACCCAGGGTGTTCAGCACCCGGCCCAACAGACCACGACCTACCGGCACTTCCAGAATACGGCCAGTGCCTTTTACTTTCATTCCTTCTGACAGACCGTCATAGGAACCCATGATCACAGCACCAACGGAGTCACGCTCCAGGTTCAATGCCAGAGCGAAGCGGTTGCCCGGCAGCTCGATCATCTCACCTTGCATGGCATCGGCCAGGCCGTGAATACGAATGATACCGTCGCTCACAGAGACGATGGTACCTTCATTACGCGCTTCACTTTTGACATCAAACTGCGCGATGCGCTGCTTGATAAGCTCGGCGATTTCAGTGGAATTCAGTTGCATGCTCTAATACCCCAATCAAGATTGCAGCGCGTCGGCCATGCGATCCAGCTTACCGCGGACAGAGCCGTCGATAACCAGATCACCGGCCTTGATGAGCACCCCGGCCATCAAGGACGCATCCATGCTGCAATTCAGCTTCACTTTGCGCGCGAGACGTTTTTCCAGAGAAGCCTGAATATTGGCTTTCTGCTGGTCGGTCAGTTCGATCGCCGAAATCACGTCAGCCTGAACTTCTTTATCCAGTTCAGCCTTGAACGCGACAAATTCAGCAAGGACCGCCGGCAGCACACCCAAGCGACCATTCTCAGCCATTACCCGGATCAGGTTCTGGCCATGCTCGTCGAGTTGCTCACCGCAGACGCCCACAAACAGGTTTGCGAGCTCTTCGGCAGCCACAGAGCCGTGTACCAGGCTGTGAATGGTCTCGTTCTCCGCTACTTGTGCAGCGAAGCCGAGCATTCCCAGCCACTGGTCAACCGCCTTGTGCTCAACGGCAAACTCGAAAGCAGCCTTGGCGTAGGGGCGAGCGATTGTAGTCAGTTCAGACATAGCCCCGTTCCCGTTACAGTTCTGCTACCAGTTTGTCGACGATGTCGCTGTTGGCAGCCTGGTCGATGTGGCGCGCCAGGATCTTCTCTGCGCCCGCAATGGCAAGAGCAGCAACCTGCTTGCGCAGTTCTTCTTTGGCGCGATGACGTTCAGCGTCGATCTCGGCACGGCCCTGAGCCAGGATTTTTTCCCGCTCAGTGTGTGCTCCAACAGCCGCCTCATCAATGATCTGGGCTTTACGTTTGTTAGCCTGTTCAATGATTTGTGCGGCCTGGAGCTTGGCTTCTTTCAGCTGATCGGTGGCGTTGGCCTTGGCCAAATCCAGATCTTTCTTGGCGCGTTCTGCGGAAGAGAGACCATCAGCGATAGCTTTCTGACGAGCCTCGATGGCTGCCATCAGGGGCGGCCATACAAACTTCATGCAGCACCAGACAAAAATGATGAAAGCAAGTGTCTGACCGAGGAGGGTGGCATTGATACTCACAACCAAGACCTCTCTATATGAAATTTAAAAAGAAAGTGATAACAACAGCATCACTTATCAGGCTGCAACCCCGAAAATCAGGTACAGAGCCATACCGACCACGATCATCGGGATTGCGTCGACCAGACCCATTACGATGAAGAAGTTGGTACGCAGGATAGGCATCAGGTCAGGCTGACGAGCAGCACCTTCCAGGAACTTGCCACCCAGCAGAGAGATACCGATAGCGGCACCGACAGCGGCCATACCCAGCATGATTGCAGCGGCGAAGTAAATCATTTCCATCTTTATATTCTCCAAACAGAGCTAGTAAACGTAACAGGATTAATGGTCTTCACTGGCCATCGACAAATAGACAATGGTCAACACCATAAAGATAAAGGCTTGCAGAGTAATTACCAGAATGTGGAACAGCGCCCAAGGCACGCTAAGCAGCCATTGGGACCACCACGGTAGCAGACCGGCGATCAGGATAAATACCAGTTCACCGGCATACATGTTACCGAACAGACGCAGACCCAGAGAGATGGGTTTGGACAGCAGGGTAACCAACTCCAACGCGAGGTTAACAGGGATCAATGCCCAGTGATTGAAAGGGTTGAGGGTCAACTCTTTCACAAAGCCCGAGACACCTTTCATCTTGATACTGTAAATGATGATTAAGGCGAAGACTCCCAGAGCCATGGACATGGTGATGTTAACATCGGCGGAAGGAACTACTCGCAAGTAGGGGATGCCCAGCACTTGTGCCGTGTAGGGCAGGTAGTCAACCGGGATGAGGTCCATCAGGTTCATCAGGAAAACCCAGATGAACACGGTCAGCGCCAGCGGAGCGATCAGCTTGCTCTTACCGTGGAAGATACCCTTGACGGTGTCATCCACAAACTCGACAACCATTTCTACAAAACACTGAAGCTTGCCCGGAACACCGCTGGTCGCAGTCGCGGCCACCTTGCGGAATATCCAGATAAACAGAGCGCCGAGGATAACGGAAAATATCATGGAGTCGATATTTACCGTCCAGAACCCCGAACCCACTTGCAGATGGTGCAGGTGGTGGGAGATGTATCCCTGAGTAGTCAGGGCTTCTCCGGTTGCAGCCATGAGTTTTCCTAGTAGCGGTTATTGAGAACGATCGTGATGACCCATTGGAAAAACAGGGAGAGCGCATAAGTGACATAAAGGGGGAGATGTTCCACCTCGACGTACAGGAGCACTGTCACGAAGAGTGCGACAGTACTTACCAGCTTGATCCCTGCTCCAACACAAAAATCCCACAACACCCAGCCCGCACTCCCGGGGCCAAGCTTCCGGCTCAACGTAAACAGACTGAACAGGAGTTGTGGAATCAGATATACGCCTCCCCCATAGAGGGACGCGTATCCGGCCGGAATACCTCTTAGATGAGCCCAAGCGGCACTCACAGCCAGGATCAGGGTAAGTTGGCAAGCAAGTATAGCCAAGGCCAGTGTCAAACCTTTCCAGGCTAATTTCTGCTCCACCAAATGCCCCCTGAACATTACAGAACTGTAAAAATCGACATGTTGGCACGCACGAATTTACAGCCCCAAAAGCCGGTCAAATTATACCCTTGAAGGCGGTGATTGCAATATGACAAAAACCCTTAATTTTTGCGGCTTTCCGCACAGAATTAAGGTTATGTTCATATCAAAAGGAATGGATGTTTTATTACTACAAAAAGCGTAAAAATCACGATTCCGACAGGCCAAAATAGCCCAAAATACGGTCCAAGTCGGTTAAATCCCCGTAACTTATTACTAACTTTCCGCTATCTTGCTTGCCAACCTGTAACTGAACCTGGTTGCCAATTTTTTCCGACAGCTGGCGCTCGAGATAACCAAACTGTGGATCGCGCACGGGTTCAACCTTGGCTTTTGCCGGTTCCAGCGCTTTTTGCACCAGTTTCTCGGTATCTCGCACTGTCAGTCCCTTCTGCGCGACCAGCTTGGCCAGTTCGGACTGGGCCTGACCACTCAAGGCCAGCAGGGCACGAGCGTGGCCCATGTCGAGATCGCCGTGCTCGACGAAACGCTTCACGTCATCGTTGAGCTGGTTGAGGCGCAACAGGTTGGTGACAGTGGTGCGGGACTTGCCCACCGCCTCGGCCACCTGCTGGTGGGTCAGTTCGAACTCGGTCAGCAGCCGCTGCAGGGCAACCGCCTCCTCGATGGCATTGAGATCTTCGCGCTGGATGTTCTCGATCAGGGCGATGGCGACGGCGGCCTCGTCAGGCACATCCTTGACGATGCAGGGCACAACGTCGAGGCGGGCCAGTTGGGAGGCTCGCCAGCGCCGCTCACCGGCGATGATTTCGAAGGATTGCTCGCCGAGGGGGCGTACCACGATCGGCTGGATCACGCCCTGAGCGCGAATGGAATTGGCCAGATCTTCCAGTGCATCCTGCGACATATCCTTGCGCGGCTGGTACTTGCCGGACTGCAGCCACTCCACCGGCAGCCTGCGCAGCTCACCCTGATTGGTGGGGGCCATGGCCTCTTCGGTACGCTGGTCGCTCATCACCTGTTTCTGGCGCGCGGCCGTGCTGGTGCTGAGCAGGGCGTCCAGCCCCTTGCCCAGCCCACGTTTTTTCGGCGTCATATGCTCTCTCGGTCTGCGATGGTCACCGGACGTTCCTGCTCCTGGCGGCGCAGCATTTCGCCCGCCAGTGCCAGATAGGCCTTGGCGCCCACCGATGATTTGTCATAGTGCATGGCCGGGGCTCCGAAACTCGGGGCCTCCGCCAGTCTTACGTTGCGGGGGATGATGGTGCGATAGACCTTGTCCCCGAAATGCTGTTTCAGCTGATCGGACACATCATTGGCCAGCCGGTTGCGGTGATCGAACATGGTGCGCAGCACCCCTTCGATCTTCAGCTCCGGATTGACCACGGCTGCCAGCTTGCTGATGGTGTCCACCAGAGCGGTGAGCCCTTCCAGTGCATAGTACTCGCACTGCATGGGCACCAGCACGGAATCGGCGGCGGCCATGGCGTTCACGGTCAGCATGTTGAGAGAAGGCGGGCAGTCGATGAAGATGTAGTCGTATTTGTCCCGTACCGAGGCAATGGCGTTGCGCAGTCGGATCTCGCGGGCGAAGAATTCCATCAGACGGATTTCGGCCGCGGTCACGTCGGCATTGGCGGCGATCAGGTGATAGCCCCCCGAGGTTTCGGGGATGATCACTTCGGCGATGGGGGCATCTTCGATCAGCAGCTCGTAGGCGGTGCGCTCGACTTCGTATTTGTCGACGCCGCTGCCCATGGTGGCATTGCCCTGGGGATCCAGATCGATCACCAGCACCTTGCGCCGGGTAGCGGCCAGGGAGGCGGCCAGATTCACACAGGTGGTGGTTTTACCCACTCCACCCTTCTGGTTGGCTATGGCGATGACTTTTCCCACACTATCCCCTAAATGAAACTGCGACCCTATTCGGGCTGGATATGTTTGAATTCCAGCAGATGACGTTCGCCTTCCAATTCCGGTACCCGCAATTCATGACAGGCTACCAGACGGATATTGGCAGGCAACTGGGCCAGCTCCTGCTCGGGATATTGCCCCTTGAGCGCCAGGAAGCTGCCCTGTTCGGACGGCAGATGGTGACACCAGCTCAGCATGTCCTCCAGCGAGGCAAAGGCCCGACTGAGCACACAATCAAACCCCACGTCAGGCTGATACTCTTCCACCCGGGATTTGACTGGCGTCACATTGGTCAGGCCCAGCTCCTGGATCACCTGGCGGATAAAGTTGATCCGCTTGCCCAGACTGTCGAGCAGCACGAACTGCTTGTCAGGATTGATGATGGCCAGTGGCAAGCCAGGCAGCCCAGGACCTGTCCCCACATCGATGAAGCGCTCACCGTGCAGGTGAGGGCTCACCACTAGGCTGTCGAGGATATGCTTGACCAGCATGGCGTCGGGATCACGCACCGAGGTGAGATTGTAAGCCTTGTTCCACTTGTGCAGCAACTCGACAAGCTGAACCAACTGGGTCTTTTGGGTGTCGGTGATAACAATACCGGCCTGCATGAGCAGGCCGTTCAATCTTTGCAGCATGGAGATCCTCAGGCGGTTTTACGCAGCAGGCCGTGTTTTTTCAGGTGAACCAGCAGGATGGAGATGGCCGCCGGTGTGATACCGGAGATGCGGGAGGCCTGACCAATGGTCTCGGGCTTGGCATCGTTGAGCTTGGCGATCACCTCGTTGGAGAGACCGTTGACGTCGCGGTAGTTCATGTCCAGCGGCAAGAGCGTGTTCTCGTTGCGCAACTGCTTCTCTACCTCGTCGTACTGACGCTCGATATAACCGGCGTACTTGATCTGGATCTCCACCTGATCGGCGGCGGCGTGATCGTTCAGCGCCGGACCAACCCCTTCGATGGCCATCAGCGCATCGTAGGTCACTTCGGGGCGACGCAGCAGCTCTTCCAGGTTCTGCTCACGGGTCAGCGGCGTGTTGACCAGGGCGTTGACCGCTTCCAGTGACGGATGTTGCGGGTGGATCCAGGTCGAACGCATGCGCTGACGCTCCAGCTCCACCTGTTCCATCTTGATATTGAACTTGCCCCAGCGCTCGTCATCCACCAGACCCAGCTCGCGGCCAATGGCGGTCAGGCGCAGGTCGGCGTTGTCTTCCCGCAGCAGCAGGCGATATTCGGCGCGGCTGGTGAACATGCGGTAAGGCTCGCGGGTCCCCAGAGTGGAGAGATCGTCCATCATCACGCCCATGTAGGCCTGATCCCGGCGGGGATGCCAGGGATCCTTGCCCTGGGCACGCAAACCGGCATTCAAACCGGCCATCAGGCCCTGGGCAGCGGCTTCTTCGTAGCCAGTGGTGCCGTTGATCTGGCCGGCGAAGAACAGGTTGCCGATGCACTTGCTCTCCATGTTGGCCTTGAGATCCCGGGGATCGAAGAAGTCATATTCGATGGCATAGCCGGGGCGTGTGATGTGGGCATTTTCGAAACCACGAATGGAACGCACTATCTGCACCTGCACATCGAATGGCAGGCTGGTGGAGATCCCGTTCGGATAGAGTTCGTGGGTGGTCAGGCCTTCCGGCTCGACAAAAATCTGGTGGGCCGTCTTGTCCGCGAAGCGAGTGATCTTGTCCTCGATCGACGGGCAGTAACGGGGGCCAATTCCTTCGATCACCCCGGCGTACATGGGGCTGCGATCCAGGTTGTTGCGGATCACATCGTGGGTGCGCTCGTTGGTATGGGTGACGTAGCAGGGCACCTGGCGTGGGTGCTGGCTGGCATCGCCGATAAACGAGAAGACAGGGCGCGGATCATCGCCGTACTGCGCCTGCATCACGGAGAGATCGACGCTGCGGGCGTCGATCCGTGGCGGCGTCCCGGTTTTGAGACGATCGATGCGCAGCGGCATCTCGCGCAGCCGCTGAGCCAGGGCGATCGAGGGAGGATCCCCGGCGCGGCCGCCCTTGTAGTTTTCCATCCCGATGTGGATCAAGCCGTTCAGGAAGGTCCCGACCGTCAGCACGACTGTCTTGCCACTGATGCGGATCCCGCTCTGGGTGACGACACCGGCAACACGATCCCCGTCCATGATCAGATCATCACAGGCCTGCTGGAAGATCTTCAGGTTGGGATAGTTCTCCAGCATCTGGCGAACAACGGCTTTGTAGAGCAGTCGATCCGCCTGAGCACGGGTGGCTCGTACCGCTGGCCCCTTGGAGGAGTTGAGGGTACGGAACTGGATCCCGGCAAGATCTGTGGCTCGCGCCATGATCCCACCGAGGGCGTCAACTTCCTTGACCAGGTGTCCCTTGCCGATCCCGCCGATCGCCGGATTACAGGACATGTGTCCCAGCGTATCGATGTTGTGGGTCAGTAACAGGGTATTCAGGCCCATACGGGCTGCCGCTGTTGCTGCTTCGGTTCCTGCATGACCGCCACCAACGACGATCACATCAAATTGTTCATGGTATTGCATTGGGGATCACCTTGATCTGCACGTCTGAAGATCGTTGATTGCCTGGGCTGAGGGGCTGAACATTCTATCTGTTTCGCGCCCTGAGGGGAACGTCTACTTAACGTTCAGAATGAAGGGAGGATCTACTTAATAGATCTTAAGGATCTTTAGATCGATCTTTTATTGGATCTTTTATTAGGATCCGCCTTTTCTGTTGATAAGCACTTTTTGATCATAAAGATCATCGTGTTAAAGACGATCCTAGCTTGTGGAAAAGCTTGGATCCTGGGGCCGTGAACCAGGGTATAACCAGTGCTTTTATACACAGGCGGCTAGCGGGTTGGATCTCATACATGGATAACTATAGGTTTTGCAGAGGTTTACACTGTAGTTATGCACATTACCCCTGGGCATTGTGGGTAACCGTGTAGAACAAGTCGTCAGGATCAATCTGTTAATAACTTGGTGGATAGCGATCTGGGGATAAACGGGGAGATCAAGGCTTTTTTACCGGATCTCCCCCTCCTGATCAGGCGATCATCTGCATCCAGCCCTGGATCCAGGCCTCAGCGGCATCTTCAGGGATCTCGTGTTGGGTCACATCTATGTCGAGACGATCCCCGATCCGGCTGGCGCCACATTCGCTCAGCAGCAGATCCAGCGTCTTGCCGCCCTGGCAGAAGGTGTCATAGCTGCTGTCGCCGAGGGCGATCACGCCATATTTCAAGGCATTAAGATCCGGATGCTGCTCGGCAAGATCCTTGGCGAAGGGTTGCAGATTGTCGGGCACATCACCGGCACCGTGGGTGGAGGTGACCACCAGCAGTATGGCGTCCGGCTCGGTCAGCACCTCGGCCAGGCTGGCTGGATTGTGGATCTCGGCCTGATGGCCCGCCAGTTCCAGCAGGTTGGCGACGTGGTCTGCGACATATTCGGCGGCGCCCAGCATGGAGCCGACGACGAGATTGAGTTTGGCCATGGAATGGATCCTGAGTTCAGACAAAGAAACGGAAAGCCGAATTCTACCGCCAAAGGGTGTGGATAAATATGGATAAAGCTTGGGGATAATGGATCCTCTTTTCTTTTCCTATATAAGGCAGGATCCCCCGTTTTTCGTCTGCCCCGGATCTTTTTCCCGGAAATGCCCCTGTCTGATCCCTCCTTTTTCTGCCCGACAGCTGCTGCTTTGATACGTCAGGTAACAATGCAGATGCAAATGATTAGCAATTATTGAATCGATTCGATCATGGCTCCTGTAGTAGCATTGCGCTGCTTTATTCGCCTGAGGAACCGGGCAGACCAGCTTGATCGGTCACCAATAATAAGAAACCAGAAACAACTCATTGATATTTGAGACACTTATATGATTGCGCAAAAAAACACCCTGACCGCAGCGATACGAAAGAGAGGGGCACAGCAACTGCTGCCGCTCTCCTGCCTGCTGGCAAGCCTGCCAGTACTGGCCGAACAACCGAAAGAGTTGCCAAAAGCCAGCGAAACCATGGTGGTGACAGGTACCGCCATGAAGGTGGAAGTGCCGATGGCCGAGACGCCAAGGGCCGTCTCAGTGGTCAATCGTGAGGAGCTGGATCAGCACGCCGTGCTGAAACTGGACGAAGCGCTGCGCTACCGCTCCGGTGTGCTCTCCCAATCCTATGGATCCGACAACGATGCCGACTGGTTCAAGGTGCGTGGCTTCGATGCCGCCTCCTATCTGGATGGCAATCGCCTGTTCAGCACCGGCTACTATGTGTGGACGCCAGAGCCGTTCGGTCTGGAAAGCGTGGAAGTGCTGAAAGGGCCCGCCTCGATCCTCTACGGCGAGGCGCCTCCCGGCGGCGTGATCAATGCCATCAGCAAGCGGCCGACCGCCACCCCGCAGGGGCAGCTGGATCTGCAGATGGGCAGCCGGGATCTTCGTCAGATTGGGGTGGATGTCTCGGATGCATTGACCGACAACAGTCGCTACCGTCTGGTCGCCCTCTACAGCGAGCGTGACGGCGTGCTGAACGATACCTATAACGATAGGGTTTATCTGGCGCCAAGCGTCACCCTGGATATCTCGGATCGTACCAGCCTGACCCTGCTGGCCAGTTTCAAGCATGACGAAGGTGTGCCGACCAACGGCTTCTTCCCTGTCTATGGCACTCTCAATACCAGCGGTGGCCAGATAGATCCCTCCACCAACCTGAGCCAGCCGGATTACGATCGCAACCGCAACACCCAGATCTCCGCCGGTTACGAGCTGGCCCACCAGCTCAACCAGACCTGGGAGTTCAAGCAGAACGTCCGCTTCAACTACAACGATCTGCTGCTGCGCCAGACCTATATTTTCCCGACCTATGAAGGTACGACCGCCTACCGTGGGCTTGTCTACCGGGATGGTGACACCAAGAGTGCCACCATGAATAACCAGATGGTGGGTTACTGGAACACGGACAGCACGGAGCAGACCTTGCTGCTGGGGCTGGATCTGCAGCGTCACGTCAACGAAGGTCAGGAAGCCGACAACTTCGGCATGGGTTCCATCAATACCATGAACCCGGATTACAGCGGCTTCCCCGGTTTTGACGAATCGACCACCACCCACCAGAAGAGCACCAAGGGCCAGAGCGGCCTCTATGCCCAGCACCAGATCCGCTGGGACGATCGCTGGTTGCTGACCGGTGGTGGCCGCTTCGACTATGTTGAAACCCACAACATCAGCGAAGCCAAGAACAAGGAGGAGAAGCAGTACGATCACGAGCTCTCCCTCTCCGGCAGCCTGATGTATCTGGCCGACAACGGTCTCTCTCCTTATATTGCCTACGCCGAGTCGTTCGAGGTGTTGCCCGGGATAGATCCCAATACCCAGAACTCCTACAAGCCGCTCAAGGGCACCCTGTATGAGACTGGCGTCAAGTACGCCCCCAGCTTCCTCGACGGCTACATCAATCTGGCCCTGTTCGATCTGGAGCAGACCAACTCGCTTGTCTCTACAGGATCCGGTCAGCAGACCCAGGCCGGCGAAGTGACCTCCCAGGGTGTCGAGCTGGAAGGCAGCGTGCAGGCCACAGAGGCGCTGCGTCTCACCGCTGCTTATACCTACACGGATGCCAAGACCAACGACACCGGCAAGGGTGATCGCCGTGCCAGCCTGATCCCGCGCCATATCGCCTCCTTCTGGGGCAACTACAAGGTGCAGCAGGGAATTGCTTCCGGTCTGGAACTGGGAACCGGCGTGCGTTATGTCGGCTCCAGTGTTGGCATAGGCGCCGTGGATGCCAGCTACAACCCCATCTATGGTTCGGCCCAGGTACCGGCCCATACCGTATGGGATGCGATGATCGGGTATGACTTTGCCAAGAACTGGCGAGCCCAGCTCAACGTCAACAACCTGCTGGGTGAAACCTACGTGGCCAGCTGTGACTACTACTGCTACTACGGCGAGCCGCGCAGCGTGGTGGGCAGCATCAACTACCGCTGGTAACAGAGGTCGGGCGGGAGTTGTGACTCCCGCCCTTTTTCCCCCGCATACAGGCCCGTCATGGAACTATTGTCTCTGGTTTACCGCCAATATCGTTGGCCCTTCATCGCCATTACTCTGCTCAGCCTGCTTAGCGCAGTGAGCGGGATCGGCGTCATTGCCTTTATCAATCAATCTCTTGTCGAATCCGTCGGCGATCCGCTGCCGGTACTTGGCCAACTGCTTGGCCTGATCCTGTTGCTGCTGGTGATCACACTCGGATCTCAATTGGCCCTGACCACACTCGGTCATCATTTCGTCTACCGGTTGCGGGGCCGTCTGCTCAAGCAACTGCTGGATACCGATGTCGCCCGCATTCGCCAGCTTGGCCAGGGGCCGCTCTTGGCATCCCTCTCCAGCGACATAGGCCAGATCACCATCGCCTTCGTGCGCCTGCCCGAGCTGGTGCAGGGGTTGGTGCTCACTGTTGGTTCGGCCCTCTATCTCGGCTGGCTGTCACCGGCCCTGCTCGGCGTCACAGCACTCTGGGTCACTGTGACCATGGTGGTGGGCTGGCTGCTGGTGAACCGTGTTTATCGCCATCTCTCCCACATGCGTCAGGCGGAGGATCGCCTTTATCAGAACTATCAGGCCATCATAGCGGGCAGCAAAGAGCTGGCGCTCAATCGCGAGCGGGCCCATTTCGTCTACCACCAGCTCTATGAGCAGAACGCCCGTGACTATCGCCAGCAGATCATCCGTGCCGACACCTATCACCTGAGCGCGGTGAACTGGTCGAATATCATGATGCTGGGAGCCATAGGCCTGGTCTTCTTCCTGGCCAATGGCCTCGGCTGGGCCAACACCAATGTGGCCGCCACCTTTGCCCTGACCCTGCTGTTCCTGCGCACTCCGCTGTTGCAGGGGATAGGCGCCTTGCCGACCCTGCTTTCCGCCCAGGTAGCGTTCGACAAGATAGCCGCACTGGCGCTGGCCGAGCCGGATCCCGACTTCCCGCTGCCACCGGCACCCCACACCTGGCAACGCATCCAGCTGGAGCAGGTGAGCTTTCACTATCAGGGGGAGGGTGGCTTCTCTGTGGGCCCCATCAATCTCACCATAGAGAAGGGGGAGCAGGTCTTCATCATAGGTGGCAACGGCTCCGGCAAATCGACCCTGGCCATGCTGCTGACCGGTCTCTATCAGCCTGTGTCGGGCCGGATCCTGCTGGATGGTGAACCCGTCACGGATCGCAACGCCTATCTGGCGCTCTTCTCCGCCATCTTCACCGACTATCACCTGTTTCAGCATCTGCTGGGGCCTGAGCCCAAGGCTGAGCTGATCGCCGAGTGGCTGGATCGGTTGCAGATGGGCAGCAAGCTCGCCATAGAGGACAACTTTATCGCCGATATCGATCTCTCCCAGGGGCAGCGCAAGCGGGTCGCCCTGCTGCTGGCACTGGCTGAGCAGCGCGAGGTGATGCTGTTTGATGAATGGGCCGCGGATCAGGATCCCCAGTTCCGCCGCATCTTCTATCAGCTGCTGCTGCCGCGCCTCAAGGCGATGGGCAAGACGGTGATCGCCATCAGCCACGACGATCACTACTTCCCGCTGGCCGACCGCTTGCTGGAGATGCGTCAGGGCCAGCTCACCGAACTGACTGGTGAACGGCGCGAGCAGGTTAGCCGGGATGCCGTCGCCCATCTGGATTGCGAGGTGCCGGCTTGATACCGGCGCCGATGAGACTGGCATCAGGCCAGCACAGGAACAGCTTATGTTTGAGATGAAAGCCGCCAGCTTCGCGGTAAACGACCGCAAGCTGCTGCACCCAACGGACCTGCGTTTCGAGCAGGGACAGGTCTATGGCCTCATAGGCCACAACGGCTCGGGCAAATCCACCCTGCTCAAGCTGCTGGCGCGCCAGCAGCCCCTGAGTGAGGGCGAGATCCTGTTCGATGGCAAACCGCTGACCGATTGGGGCAACCGGGAGTTCGCCCGTCAGGTGGCCTATCTGCCCCAGCATCTGCCGAGCGCCGAGAACCTGCTCGGCCGTGAGCTGGTGGAGATGGGGCGCTATCCCTGGCGCGGCCTGCTTGGCCGGATGGGAGCAGAGGATCAGCGTCAGGTCGACAGGGCCATTGCTCTCACCCATACCGAAGGTTTTGCCGATCGGCTGGTGGATACCCTTTCCGGTGGCGAGCGGGGCAGGGTCTGGCTGGCCATGCTGCTGGCCCAGGAGAGCCGCTTCATCCTGCTCGACGAGCCGCTGGCCGCGCTGGACGTGGCCCATCAGGTGGAGGTGCTGACTTTGGTCAGGCAGCTCAGCCGTCAGCTAAACCTCGGCGTCATCATAGTCATTCACGACATCAACATGGCCTCCCGCTTCTGCGATCGGCTGGTGGCGCTGCACTCGGGTCGTCTGCTTACCCATGGCGAGCCAGAGCGGATCATGACCAGCGAGACCCTGCACGCCATCTATGGCATCCCGATGGAGGTCATTCGTCACCCGGCCCATGCCCATGCCATCGCCATCGTTTAGATAAGGCTTGTTATCCTGATGAGTTTATTTGTACCCATATCACTGCAGACTGGCGAGACCCTGCACTCCATGTACCATGGCATTCCGATGGAGGTCATGCGCCACCCGGCCCATGCCCATGCCATCGCCATCATCTAGCCGGGACAGCTATCTTGATATCTTCATTGAAAAGGGCCGGCTGGCTGCTCTGCCTGCTGGCTCCATTGGGATTGCAGGCCAGTCCGGCGAGCCAGAGTGCCGCCACCGATACCGCTCGGCCGAGTGAGCGCACACAGGTACCACGGATTGCCACCGTCGACTGGACCATAGCCGAAACCCTGCTGGCGCTCGGGGTGACCCCGCTGGCGGTGGGGGATGTCAGCGCCTATCGAGCCTGGGTCGGCGAGCCTCTGCTGCCGGCCGATGTGGTGGATATAGGCCTGCGGGCTCAGCCCAATCGCGAGCTGCTGGTGGAGCTGAAACCCGATCGCATCCTTATATCTCCGCTGGCGGCGCCGCTGGCACCGACCCTGTCCCGCATCGCCCCCGTGCAGTCCATCGCCCTCTATGATCCACAAACCGATCTGTGGCAGCGGCTCCATGAGGCGACCCTGACCATAGCGGCGCTGGTAAACAAAACGGCCGAGGCGAACGTGCTGCTGACAGATTTGAATCGGGATCTCGAGCAGATGAAACAGACCCTGCCGGCGGAGCTGCCGCCCCTGCTGGTGGTGCAGTTTATCGATGAGCGCCATGTCCGGGTGTTCGGCCGCCACAGCCTGTTCGAGGCCGTGATGCAGCGACTCGGTCTGCGCAATGCCTGGCAGGGGGAGACCAATGCCTGGGGCTTCTCTGTGGCCAGTCTCGAGCAGTTTTTATCCATACCGGAGGCCAGGTTGGTGGTAGTAGATCCCATTCCGGTCGGGGTGAGCGAACGGCTGCAGGAGCCCGGTCTGTGGCAGCATTTGCCGCTGGTGCAACAGGCTCCGGTACTGCATCTGCCCGCAGTCTGGAGCTTCGGTGGCGTACTCGCCGCCCGTCGCTTCGCCACCTTGCTCAGCGAGGCATTGCAGAAGGATGCCAGGGGAGATCGCCAATGAAACATTTATTTCCATCCCCGTTGCAGCGACCGACCTTGATCCTGCTGGGGCTGACCCTTTCGCTCGCTTGCTGGGAGCTGGCCCGCCAGTTGCCGGGCGTGCTCTGGTGGCAGACCCTCTTTGCGCCCAATCTGGATGATGCCCGTCAAGCCGTGGTCCATTTCAGCTGGTTGCCCCGCTTGACGGTGACCCTGCTGGCCGGGGCCGCCCTTGGTCTGGCCGGTACCCTGATGCAGCAGGTGCTGCGCAACCCGCTTGCCTCACCGACCACACTGGGGGTGGCTTCCGGCGCCCAGCTGGCGTTGATGATGGTGACCCTGTTTGCTCCCTCCTGGTTGCTGCTGGGGCGGGAGTGGATCGCCATGGCCGGTGGCAGCCTCGCCATGGCGCTGGTGTTTGCCCTGGCCTGGCGCCGTCAGCTCAATCCCGTCGTCATCGTCTTCGCGGGGCTGGTGATCAACCTCTATCTGGCAGCCATCAGCATGGGGCTGCTGCTGTTTTTTCAGGAGGAGTTGAAAGGCTTGCTGGTGTGGGGCAGCGGTTCTCTGGCCCAGAACAGCTGGAACGGAGTGAGCTACCTACTGCCACGGCTGCTGGTGGCGGGGGGGCTGGCGGCTGCGCTGGTGCGCCCGCTGGCTGTGCTTGAACTGGATGATGCCAGCGCCCGCAGTCTGGGGGTCTCCCTCCAACACTTGCGACTGGCGGGGCTTGGCTTGGCGGTATTTGTCACCGCCTGCGTGGTGAGCGTGGTGGGGCTGATCGGTTTCATCGGGTTGGCCGCACCTGCCATGGTGCGCTTGCTGGGGATCCGTCAGCTCGGTCAGCGGCTGCTGTGGGCGCCTGTTCTTGGGGCTCTGCTGTTGGCGGCCACCGATCTGTTGCTGCAATCCGTCAGTCGATTCTGGCCCATGCTGATCCCGACCGGTGCCATGACGGCTCTGTTGGGGGCGCCGCTCTTGCTCTGGCTTATCCCGCGACTTTCCTTGAAGTCGGGCACACCCAAAGCGAGTACCGGTTTGCTGGTAGCACGACATCCGGTCCCGACTCGCCTGATCACCTTGCTGCTGCTCGGCTTGGGGCTCGCCATCATAGGCTCTCTGCTGTTCGGTCAGGGAATGCACGGCTGGAGCTGGCCGAGCTGGCTCAGGTGGCAGGCCCAGCTGGAGTGGCGGCTGCCGCGCACTCTGGCGGCGGGGGCTGCCGGGATCTTGCTGGCGCTGGCGGGCACCCTGCTGCAGCGGGTCAGCAACAATCCCATGGCGAGTCCGGAACTGCTGGGGGTGAGTGGCGGCACCTTCATGGGAGTGATAGCGACGGCACTGCTGTTGCCTGCCTTGCCATTGCCCATGATGCTGCTTGGGGGCTTGATCGGGGCCTTCGGTTGCCTCTTGCTGCTGGTGCTGGTCAACCGCAAGCATGGCTTCCAGCCGGAGCGGATCCTGCTGTCCGGCATCGCCATCACGGCGCTGTTCGAGCCGCTGCAGGCCATAGCGCTGGCCAACGGCGATATGCGGGTGCAGCAACTGCTCTCCTGGATGTCCGGCTCCACCTATTACGTCACCCTGCCGGTGGCTTATGGACTGGTGGCACTGGCGGTATTGATGCTGGCAGCCTGCCTGCTCATCAGCCGCTGGCTCGATCTGTTGCCCATGGGACCGGCACTGGCGACCGCATTGGGTATTCGCCTCAACCGTGCCCAGCTCGCCATACTGCTGCTGGTGGCCGTGCTCACCGCCAGCGCCACCCTGGTGGTGGGGCCGCTCTCCTTCGTCGGTCTGCTGGCCCCGCACATGGCCAAGCTGATGGGGCTGGTACGGGCGCGCTGGCATCTGCTCGGTGCCGCCGCTTCCGGCGCCCTGCTGATGGTGTCGGCGGACTGGATCGGCCAGCAGATCCTCTTCCCGCAGGACGTGCCGGTCGGGCTGGTCTCCACCCTGTTAGGGGGCGCTTACTTCATGTGGTGCCTGCGCCGCCTCTAGGTGTGTGGATTACACATGCACAAACAAAGAGCCCGGGATAATCCCGGGCTCTTTGTTTCAAGGCTGGCGCCGACTCATGTGCCGAGGCAGACAACCAACTCAGAATGCCAGTGAGGTGGACAGAAGGAAGGTACGTGGAGAACCCAGTCCGCCGGACAGCCCGCTGCCGTCGCCACCGCTCCAGGAGCCGAGCCAGTAGGCATGATTGGTGAGGTTTTGCACCGAGGCTCGCACCGTCACCTCCTTGGTGGCAATCTTGGTGGTGTAGCGGGCCCCCAGGTCGAAGGTGGTGTAGGGGGAGAGCGACATGCGGTTGTCATCGGTGACATAGCGCTTGCCGACAAACTGGGTATTGCCGGTCAGCGTGAGCCCGGGCAGGGCGGAGAGGTCGTATTCCAGCCCCAGCTTGGCCATCACTTTGGGCACCCCGGTCGCCTGGTTGCCTTCATTGGCCTTGTTGAGGGCCTTGGTCAGTTCGGCCTGGGTATAGGAGGCTCCCCCCAGCAGGCGCAGTTCCGGAGTCAGCTCGCCAAACAGATCCCACTCAATCCCCCGGTTGCGCTGTTCACCGTATACCCCATAGACATTGCTGACAGGATCCGTGTAGGCGCTCGGTTTGGCTATCTGGAACAGGCTCAGTGTGTGGGCGAACTGACCCAGATCCAGCTTGGCGCCGACCTCATACTGCTTGGTCTGGTAGGGCTTCATGATTTCACCCGCATTGCTGGCCGTGGTGGGCGCCGTGCCCCCCTGGCCCAGTCCCTCTATGTAGTTGGTATAGAGGGAGAGGTCATCCCGTACCTTGACCAGGATGGCGGTGGCTGGCGAGAGCCGGCTCTCGTCATAGTGGGAGGTCTGCGCGCCGCTGGCACCATAGTTGGTGCTCTCCACCATCTGGTGTCTGGCGCCGACTGTCCACTGCAGGTCCCCGTCCAGGAAGGAGAGGGTGTCCACCAGGGCGACACTTTCCAGCTTGGCGTCGCTGCTGGACGTCACTGCGCCAAAACCGCTCTGATCGGGGGCCGAGCCAAAATCGAGGTGGTCATAGTTGGTGATTGTGTGGTTGGGATACATGCGATCCTTGAAGCTGAGCTCCGAGGTGTAGTGCGTGGCGGCCAGTGACCAGGCGTGATCGACAGGACCCGTGCCTAGGTTGCCGCGCAGACCGGCTTCGCCCGAGCGTTGGGTGCCGTCCCGTTCGGAGCGAATGGCCATGGCATTGATGTCCCCCGCATTGTTGAGCAGGGTATTGCGGGTGATCAGGGCTCTGTATCCCCCCTCTCGCTGGCCCCATGCAGCAAAGGCCGTCAGCGAATCGGTCAGGTCGAACTCCCCCCGCAATACGGCTGCCCTGGTGTCATTGATGGTGTAGGCCCAGGCCGGAGCCAGTGAATAGTCGCCCTTTTTGGCTGTGGGCAGCTGGGTGACTGTGCTGGCGATGGAGAAGATGCTGAAGTAGTTGACCCCATCCACCTCTTCATGTTGCCGATAGAGATCGAGGGAGGCGCGGGCCCGCTCGTTGCGCCAGTCGAGGCCAATGGAAGTCAGCTCCATCTTGTGCTGCTGGTCATTGACCGGGGTGTCACCATCGCGGTAGACGCCATTGAAGCGCACCCCCCACTGTTTTTCTTCACCAAAGCGGCGACCGAGATCCAGATGCACGCCGCCGAGCCCGTCTGATTCATAGGTGGCGGTCACCTTGGCCAGAGGATCCTTGCCGGCGCGTTTGGGCACTATGTTGATGCTGCCCCCCACGCTGCCGTCGGGCGGCATGCCGTTGAGCAGCACGGACGGCCCCTTTAGCACGTCGACCCGCTCTGCCATCTCGGTCGAACTGCGCATATTGGGCGCCATGCCGATCAAACCGTTGAAGGTCATGTCACTGGCCGTGGTGCTGAAGCCACGCATGTAGAAGGTCTCGAAGACGCTGCGTTTGCTCGGCACATAGATGGATGCATTGGTGGCACCGGCGAGGGAGCCGATATCCTGTGCCTGCTCGTTCTCTATGTACTCTTCTGTGTAGCTGACGGTGTTGAACGGGGTATCCATGAAGTGCTTGTTGCCAAGCAATCCGACCCGACTGTCAGAGGCCACCTGGCCACCGGCATAGGTCTGACGCCCTTGCACCACCATGACCTCATCGGCACTGACCCTGGCTTGCCGGCGAACCTTGTAGCGTCCCTCTCCCGCAGGCTCGGCCACCAGATCGTGACCACTCAACAAGAGGGCCAGACCCTGGGGGGGACTGTATTGGCCTGCCAGCCCGGGGCTGGTCATCCCTTGCAGGGTTTTATCATCGAGATCCAGGCTGATACCTGTCTCGGACGAGAAGGTCTTGAGCGCCTGGGCCAGAGAGCCAGCCGGGATACTGAGGTTTTTTGTGGCCGTGACCGACTGCTCCGGGGATTGTGCCTGCGCCGATGGGGCAAGGCCGAGCAGCAGTGTGCCACTGACACCGGCCAGAATGGCCAGACGTGCGGCCACGCCCAGCTGGTTCAAGGAAAAGCGGGAAACGGTTTGTGCCAGAGGGGGATGGGCGAGCGCCGCAGGATGCAACAGATGGGGCTTTAACATTCAGGATTCCTTTCTATTCGAGGAGGTGATTGATTGTCTCCTTCTGTTTTCCGAACGAGACTTCATAACCCTCAAATAAAAATGAATATCATTTGTATCTTTGTGGCCCGGCAGCATAACGGCCAGTGATTCAGCCGCGACAGCCGGGCAAACAACGTGATCCTGTCAGCTGCGGTAGCCCGTCATCACTTCATCGGCAATGCGGGTCAGACAGGTCACGCTGGCCGTGCAGAGATACCAGGTTTCCGGGTCGACAAAGATGACCTTGCCACTTTTCCACGCCTTGGTCTGGCGCAGCAGGGGGTTATCCAGGCTCTGGGCATTGAGTGCCGCCCGTCGCTCCATCACGGCCGTCCTGTCGATCACATAGAGGATGTCCGGATCCGCCTGCTGGATGAACTCGTTGGAGATGGGCTGCCCATGGGTGCCTGTTTCCCTGTCAGGACCCGCCGGCTGAACCCCAAGGGTATCGAAGATGAAGCCATACCGTGAGTGTGTGCCGAAGGAGGTAAAGGCGCCGTTATTGTGCAGCACTATCAAGGCCTTTTCCGGTCGGTTCCGGGTCACTTCACGCACCTGGGCTATCTTGTCGTCTATCTGCTGAACCTTTTCGCGCGCCAGCTCCTCTTTACCCAGTATCTTTCCGAGGGTGAGCAGGTGAGCCTTGGCGGTTTCCAGTACATGCCCCTGGTGATTGGTCATGTCGATGTCGTAGTGCAGGGTCGGCGCTATCCGGCTCAGCTCCTGATAACTCTGGGCTTGCAGGGGGGAGATCAGGATGAGATCCGGCTTGAGTTTGTGCAGTCGCTCCAGGTTGGGTTGTATGGTGGTGCCCACATCCATAACGTTGGGATCGTCTTTGTATTTGCTGAGGAAGTGAGCCACATAGTCTTTGGCGATGCCCGCCACGGGGGCGCCCAGCTGATCCAGGGTATCCAGTTCACTCATGTCGAAAGCCACCACCCGCTCCGGGCGGTGGGTTATCCGGGTCGTACCCAGCTGGTGTTCGACAGTGACAATGGGATCGTTTGCCGAGGGTGTCTGTGCCGCCGATCCTGATGCGGCGTCATCACACCCCATCAGGCCAGCGGCCGCCACCAGCAATATTCCGTGTACTGCATGTGCCTTGTTCATCCTCATAGCGATTCTCCTGACAGGGATGGGTTGAAGTAGTTGCAGACGAAGCCGTTTTGACTCGGCAGTATCTCGAAGTCCAGTTCATAGAGGTCTTGCAGACAGGCACGGGTGACCACCTGGCCGACCGGGCCGCTGTGGGCGATGGCGCCTGCTTTCATCGCGACTATGTGGTCGGAATAGTTGGCGGCAAAGTTGATGTCGTGTACCACCAGAATGACGGTGCGGCCCTGTTCATCACAGAGGCGCCGTATGGCCTGCATGATGTTGACCGCATGCTTCATGTCCAGATTGTTGAGGGGTTCATCCAGCAACAGGCAGTCTGTCTGCTGGGCAATGGTCATGGCCAGAAACGCCATCTGTCGCTGACCGCCACTGAGTTCATCCAGATAGGCCTTGCGCAGCGGCTCAAGGGCCAGAAAATCAATGGCGTCATCGATTGCCAGCCGGTCCTGGCGGGTGAGGGCTCCTTGGCTGTAGGGGAAGCGCCCGAAAGAGACCAGCTCCTCAACGGTCAGGCGCAGCCCGACGTCCGGTGACTGGCGCAGGGTCGCGACCCGTCTGGCATAGTCGCGGGTGGGGATCTGCTCGATATTGATACCGTCCATCAGAATTCTGCCCCGGCTGACGGTGAGCAGCCGGGCAATCGACATCAGCAGCGTGCTCTTGCCTGCGCCATTGGGCCCGATCAGCGAGGTGACCTGGCCGGCGGGAAAGGCCAGGGTGACATCGCGTAGCACAGGCTTGTCACCGTAAGTCTTGTGAACATGCTCCAGGGTGATCATGGGGTGCCTTTCGTTTTGACCATGAGGGCGAGAAAGTAGGTGCCGCACACCAGGTTGATGAGGATGCTGACCGTGGTGCGGTAGTTGAACAGCTGCTCCACCAGAAACTGGGCGACGATAAAAATGGCGATGGCAATGGCGCAGCCCAGCGGCAAGGTGACCCTGTGGCGGAAGGTGCGTGCCAGCGCATAGGTGATATTGGCCACGAATACCCCCATGAAGGCCGTTGGGCCCACCAGGCTGGTGGAGACGGCCACCAGCACGGCGATCAGGGCCAGTTGCAGCCGCACTGTGTGCCGGTAATCCACTCCCAGCGAGATTGCCTGGTCACGACCCAGGGAGAGCACATCCAGCACCGCCAGTCGTCGGCAGGTCATGATGCCGACCAGAGTGATCAAGGCGGCGCCGAACAGCAGTTGTCCGGGCTGTACCCGGTTGAAGGTGGCGTAGCTGAAGCCCTGCAGGATGGAGAACTCACCCGGGCTGGTCTTGAGCTGGATGAACTGGGTAAAGGTGCCGAGCACCATGGTCAGCACCAGGCCCGCCAGCAGCAGTTGATAGAGGTTGGTCTGCCCCTCCCTGAACAGCCAGCGATGGACTATCCAGGAGTAGCCCAGCATGAACAGCAGTGACAGCAGCACGTTTTCCTGCCGGTCCAGCAGGATCAGGCTCTGGCTGCCCAGCGTCAGTACCAGTACGGCTTGCAGCAGCAGATAGACAGCCTCGTAGCCCATGATGGCGGGAGTCAGGAGCCGGTTGCCCGCCAGTGTCTGAAACGTCACAGCCGATAGCGCGATACAGATGCCCGCCAGCCCGATGGCGGCAAGACGCATCAACCTTTGGGGGATCACATAGTCGAAGTCCAGATCCGACCCCACCAGCAGAAACAGCAAGGCCAGCACTATCACCAGCGCCCAGATGCCATAAGGGATCAACAGGTGCTTCATGCGCGTCTCCACAGGATCATCGACAGGAACAGCACGCCCCCCACGCTGCCGGCGGTCAAGCCTATCGGCACTTCGAAGGGGTAGATCAGCAGACGGCCGAGAATGTCGCACGCCAGCAGCAGCAGGGCGCCGCTCATGGCGACGATGGGCAGGGTTTTCTTCAGGTGCTCACCGTAATGCATGGCCACCAGGTTGGGAATGACCAGACCGACGAAGGGGATGGCCCCCACTGTGATGACGGTGGCGGCTACCGTGACCGCCACCAGCACCAATCCCAATGCCGCCGTTGCCGAATAGCGCAGTCCCAGGCTGGTGGCCGCCTCTTCCCCCATGCCCAGCACTGTGAAGCGATGGGCATAGAGATAAGTGAGCACTGTGATGGGCAGGATCAGGTAGATGATCTCGTAATTGCCCTCGACCACCTTGGAGAAATCCCCCAGCAGCCAGCCCTGTATGCTTTGCAGTATGTTGTGCCGATAGGCATAGAACTCGGCGATGGCGCTGAGCACGCTGCCATACATGAGGCCAATCACGGGGATCAGCACAGTATTCTTGAACTGAATGCGCCGTATGATGGCGATGAACAGCAGGCTGGACAGAAAGCAGAACACCAGCGCCACCAGCATCCGCCCCGTGGTGCCGGTTGAGGGGAGCTGGGTCAGTGCAATCAGGATGCCGAGTTTGGCGGCATCCAGCCCACCCGAGGTGGCCGGTTCCACAAACTTGTTTTGCACTATCTGCTGCAATATGACCCCGGACACCGACAAGCCGGCCCCGGTGAGCAGGAGTGCCGCCAGTCGGGGCAACCGGCTGGCGGTGAGAGTCAGCCAGCTGTCGCCCGAGAAGGACCAGAGCGCCGCCAGGGATATATGTTTGACCCCGACCAGCAGGGAGAGGCCACTGAGCAGGATCAAGAGGGTGGGCAGGACCGCTGGTCTCAAGAGATGGCCTCGTCACGGACGGCGCGGGTGATGCGCCATCCCTTGGCGGCTTGCCGTTGTGCCAGGAAATGGGCATAGGGACCGGACTGGCGGCTGAGTTCGGCATGGGTGCCCTGTTCGCGCACCTCGCCCTCTTCCAGTACCAGTATCTGGTCTGCCATCTCGACCGTCGACAGCTGGTGGGCGATGACAATCAGGGTTCGTTTCCCTCGCAGACGCGCCAGCGCCTCGGCGATGGCAGCCTGGTTCTCCGCATCCAGGGCTGCCGTGGCCTCGTCGACCAGCAGTATGGGGGCATCCTTGATCAGGGCCCGGGCGATGGAGATACGTTGCCGCTCACCGCCAGAGAGGCGGGCACCTCCTTCACCCACCTGAGTTGCCAGACCCTGGGGCAGGCGCTCCAGGATCTCGCTCACCCCGGCTTGCCTTGCCGCGATCAACACCTCTTCATCGCTGGCGTTCGGTTTGCCGATGCGGATGTTGTCGGCAATCGAGCCCTGGAACAGGTAGGCATCCTGGAAAATCTGGCTGATCTGGTTGGCCAGTACGTCGCCGGTTATCTCCCTGACATCCACGCCACCCACCTTGACTTCTCCCTGGCTGACATCGAAAAAGCGTGCAATCAGCCTCAGCAAGGTGGTTTTCCCCGAGCCGGATGCCCCGACCAGCGCCGTCATGCTGCCCGGTTCGACTCTCAGGCTGACGTCACTGAGCACGGAGGGTTGATTTGCGGCATACCGGAAGCTGACGTTGCACAGCTCGACCGAGGCATCGGTCGGGATGCGTGGTGAGTGCGGGGCCGACTGGGGAGCTTGCGCAAAGATGTCTCGCAAGGCATCCAGTTGTCCACGGACGCTGCGCAGGATATCGCTGTAACTGGCCACATCGAGCAAGGGATCGATGAAACGGTTTATCAGCACCAGAGCCACCAGGGCGGCAATCAGACCCTCTTTGTCCACGCCAGCGCCTGCATTTCCCTGCAACCACAGGGTCGCGGCGATCAGCAGGGCGGCAAAGCCGGCTTGCACCGCCCAGAGATTGAGTCCGGATGAGAGTGCGGTGAGCTGGATAAGCTTTTTGGCGGATTGCTGTTGCTGCGAGATGGCCTGCTCGAGGAAGCGGGTACCGCCGCGCTCGCCATTGAAGGCTCGCAGCACGGATTGTGCCTGCGCGAATTCGACCATGCGCTGGCTGGTGGAGGCGGCATTGCGGTGGAACTTCAGGTCAGCCGCTTGATTGAGGCGGCCAGTGAACCAGAACACCCCCACCATGAGCGGCAGGGCGACCAGCGCCACCAGCCCCAGGGTCAGGTTGATGGCAAACAGAGCCGCCAGCACTACCAGGGGTATGAGGGAGCCGGTCAGCAGCGGGGTAAACACATGGGCCGGGAGCTGGGCGATTTCCATCATCCCCTGTGATGCCGCGTGATTGAGCCGGGCTGTGTTGGCAGGGGTAAACCAGCCGATGGGCAGGCTGCCGACATGCTCGCCCAGCTGATGGCGACCCGTCTGGAGGACGGCAATGCCGACCGCTATCCCCGCCTTTTCCACCTTGCGCCTGAGGTACCAGCAGAGCACCACCCCCAGCAGCTGGACGAACAGCCAGCTGGCTGCGCTGTTCACCTCTCCCAGCAACAAGTGCCTGAGCACAGGGATCAGGGTGACTATGGTGAGGCCGCAGCAGAGGCTGTAGATCACTGCCAGCCAGCCATAGCGACGCAATATTGCAGTGTCATCGTCCAGCAGACGAACAAAGGTCTTCAGCATTGGGGGACCGCCTCTTCATGCTCAGGGGATTGTCTTTTCTCTACGGGAATGGCCTTGTCATAGCGGCCCTGGGCCCACAAGCGGGCATAACGGCCATTGAGTGCCAGCAGTTCGTCGTGCCTGCCCTGTTCGCAGAGGGTACCGTTGTCGATCACCAGGATTTGATCGGCGTTCATGACGGTGTCGAGTCTGTGTGCGATGACGACCAGGGTACGACCATGGGCAAAGGCCGAAAGTGCCTGTTGCAGCTTTACCTCGTTGTCGGCATCGGCCGCCGCCGTGGCTTCGTCAAGCACCAGCACCGGCGGGTCGAGCAGCAGGGCACGGGCTATGCTCACCCGTTGCAGTTCCCCACCGGAGAGCTGCGCATCCTCTCCGACCACTGAGTCGTATCCATGCGGCAGCGCCAGAATACGATCGTGGATATTGGCGAGCCGTGCGACGGCTTCAACCTCTGCCCGGGTGGCGTTCGGACGACCCAGCGCTATGTTGTCGTGCAGACTGGCGTGAATGAGGCGTACATCCTGCAAGACAAAGCCGATGTGTCGATAGAGCCGGGCGCTGTCCATTTGTCTGAGATCGACCCCGCCAAGGGTGATCCTCCCAGCATCCGGATCGAAGAAGCGAAGCAGCAGGCGTGCCAGTGTGGATTTCCCCGAACCGGATGCACCGACAATGGCAGTGACGGTGCCAGGCTGCAGAGTGAAGTTGATGTCGGTCAGCACCTGTACCTGATCGTCATAGCCGTAGCTCAGTTGCTCGACCCGGATCTCCCCGTTTGCAGGCTGCTGGGAGTCGGTTGCAGCAGTGGTGTCCAGCACGGGAGTCTGCAGCAAGGCATGCACCCGCTGGGCAGCGCCGGTCGCATTGTTCAGGTCATGGGTGAGGTAGCTCAATAGCAGCAGGGGGGCGCAAAGCCCTGGGGCCACCAGCACGAATGGCAGCACATCGGCTGGCGCTATCCAGCCGGCACTGACCAGCACGACGCCCCCGGCCAGCACGACACCGAGCACGGAGGCTGGCGCCATGATGGCGTTGGCATTGGCCATGGCGCTGACCAGGGGGCGGGTAAACGCCTTGAAGGCATCGGCAAAGGCATCGATGGCTTCGCGGTAGCTGCTGTGGAGCTTGCCCTGAACACCGAATGCCTTCACTACCGGAATGCCGCTGACAAACTCGACCACGGCGTTGTTGATCCGCGCCATGCCGGCACCGAACTGCTGCATGTTGGCGGCGCTGGCGCTGTGCGCTCTGGCGGAGAACAGGAAGAAGAGGGGAAAGGGCAGCAGCGAGATGATGGCCATGCGCCAGTCCATGAAGAACAGGTAGGCAATCGAGATGGCAACGGCACCGGCGCTGCGTCCCATGGTCGTGAAGAAATGGGCCGTCAGGCTGTGCAGTGTGCCTATGTCATCTTGCATCGCCTGTTTCACTTCACCCGATGCCCGGGCCGTGAACCAGCCCAGCGGCACTCTGGCCAGGCGGCGGGTCAGCGCCTGACGCAGATAGCCTGTGATGCGGTTGTCGGCGAGGTGAGCGACCAGATCGCCCGCGGAAATGAGCGTCATGCCCAGAAACAGACTCGCCAGGCTGACACCGACAATCAGCCAGAGTTCTTCAAGTTCCCACCCAGCACCCTCCTGGCCGAGTACCAGCTGTGCAATCCGGGTGATACCCGCCAGGGGAACCAGTGTCAGCATGGAACCAACGGCGGCGAGCAGGGCGGCAGCCAGCAGCCGGCCACGAATGGGTGAAAGGACTCGGGCAATCGGACCCGCGGCTTTGGAATCAAGGATGAACTCGTCGTCTACCTTCATGAATACTTCTCCACTGTGGGGTGATGGCGGCCATGTCCCACCGTCTCGTTTGCATTGGGCTGACACGTCTCTTGTGGTTTTCCGAACGGGCGGATAAAAACCTCAAATGAATCTTTTTACGACCAAAGAAAGTTCAGCGTCCCGCATCTGATTCACACTGGTGACAGGTCTGCAGGCCAAGGGCTATGTACTTCTCAACGGAAGAGACCGAGACCTGCAGTTCGGTTGCTATGTCCTGGTAGCCCATACCATTGAGCCTCGACAGCAGCAGTGCCTGGCGGATCTTGGGTGGCTTGCGCTGCAACGCCATATCGACAGCCCCCAGAGCTTCGCGCATCAGTGCGCGGGTCTCTTCAGATGGCTCCTTGAGTGCTGGTTGCTGGGTTTGGCGTTCGAGATAGCGGGCTTCCAGACTGCGCCGGCGATAGAGATCAATCAGTTTGCCTTTGGCTATTTGCATCAAATAACGGCGCGATTCGCTGGCCGCGGGAATATGGCCCTTATTGATGAGGTGGAGGTAAATATCGTGAGCCAAATCCGCTGCATCGTACGAATTTCCCAGCTTGCGGCGGAGCAGGCGACAGAGCCATCCATGATTGTCCCGATATAACGTCTGCCACTGTTCCTGCAAGGAGCAAGCATCCCTCTCCACGGCTCTTTTCTCCCGAATACAGTGTTTTTCTTTTTGATAATGAAAATCTATATGATAATCATTTACAAGATATCCTGTTCGTAGATATCAAGCAATGCTCTTCACTGACTCTGACAGCAGGGGAGCTATCTCAGTGGTTTTTGACAGAAAAACCGGCATAACCCAATGGTCATTATTCACAATTCAGCAAGGAGGCCACTCTTGCCACTATGTTACTCCGAGGTATTGCCAGAAATACCTGTGAGCACTCATGAAGAAAATATCTGGTTGTTGCAACAACAGCATCCGGAGCAAGTCATCAAGCACCTGGAAGTCTGGCGGCTGGATGACAATGTCGATATTTCATTGCTCACTCTGACAATTCAGTCATTAATAACGGCCTTGCCGGATTTGAATTCCCGCTATCTCTTCAGTGATGAAGGAGACCTTTATAAATACAGGGTTGATGGCTGGTATCCCTGTCTGGAATTTATCCGGTTGTCTTCGGGGGACCTCGATGCCACCCTTGGCGCCCTTCATACGTCGCCCTGGGATTCTGCCAGCCAGCCGCCGTTCAAGGCATTCATTATCCATGTAGAACAGGGTGTTATGTTCACATTGATGTCTCATCCCATACTGGGGGAGGTGTGTTGTCTGGGCGAGCTGGTGGCCAGATTGCGTGATGAGTACGGCGCCCTTGCTCCGCATCTGCCTTCTCTGGAAATGACAAAGCTATCGATAAACTCAGGCGTGTTAGCACCTGAAATTACCAATAACCAGACGGAACACACGGAAAGGGACAAGCTGGCGCTTATTTTACTTGATGAGTTTCGTATTGCTTTATCCAGCCCTGACATGACGCTTAATGATGACTTCTTTGATTTTGGCAGCCACTCATTGCTGGCTACGCGCATTATTGGCAAGTTGCAGAATCGTCATGGTATTGAGTGCCGTTTCAATGATTTTTTTGAGTCGCCTTCTGCGGCTGCCCTCGCTAAAAAAGCAATATTGAATAGCCCGCCTCAGCAAATACCTTCACTTGTTGTTGAAAATACCAGCCAGCAGGCACCACTCGCGCTGGCACAAGCGTCATTGTGGCGAGCCTATGCTGCCCATGATTTTGGCACCATCTTCAATCTGCCCTTTGCGCTGGATTTTATTGATGAAGTTGATGAAACGGTTTTTTTGCAGGCATTTACAGACCTGATAAAACGCCACCCCAGTTTGCGAACGACTTTCCATGCGCAAGACGGTCAGGTATTCCAGCGTATTATTCCTGTTGAACATCTGGGCCAATATAGGTGGTTCTGGCACAGCGCTGAAAGCGGAGGTGTCTCCCTGGCCAATGAGGCGACCTATCAATTCGATCTCTCCCATGAGCTGCCGATCCGTATCCGTTTCATTCGGGATGTGGCGACTGGCCGCCAGCACCTCTCATTTCTGGTTCATCACATGGTGGTGGATGAGTGGTCCATCAACCTCATGATGGAGGATCTCGCCAGCGCTTATCTTGCCCGTGCGGCAGATCAGGCGCCGGTATGGGCCACGCCAGCGCTCGATTTTCACGGATTTGCACGGCAGCAGGCAGAGCAGGGCATCAATCCCCGGCACCTGGCGTACTGGACCCGGATGTTGCAAGGTGCTGCCGACGAGCGGCGAAAGCAGCGGCTATGTGCTCCGTCCGAGGGCCAGGGTTCTATCGCGGCGCAGTGGCTGGAGCTCAAGCTCGAGCAGGGGAGTCTCGACAGTTTGTATGCCTTCGCCAGAGGCCATGACTCTTCGCTCTTCAATCTGGTGTACACGGCGATTGCAGTATCCCTGCACAAGCTGGATGGCCTGAACGAGATCGTCATAGGGACCTCGGCATCCGGACGTACCGATCCTGCATTCTTTGATACGGTGGGTTACTTCACCACCATGGTGGCGCACAGAGTCGAGTTCGATGAGCAGGAGTCTCTCGGCAGTCTGTTGAGGACGGTTACGCATACCATCAATGACTCCATGTCCTATGCAGACATCCCGCTGGAGCAGATCCAGCAAGGACTTGGCATGACGGCGGCAGAGGGTCTCCTGTTTGATGTCTATGTCCAGATTCACGCCAATAATGCTTTGAACGGGCGCTTGCCTACCCCTGCCGGTGAGGGGATCCGCTACCGACAGATTGATCCTGACAAAACGGAGTCCATGTTCGGGTTGCAGTTCGAGATCATGGAGGATGTGCTGGAAGGGGAGCGCAGATTGCGGCTGGTGATCACCTATAGCGCCGAACGCTACAGCAGGGATTGGGTCGAGGCTCTTTGCATTGTGCTGAACCGGCTGTTCGGACTGATGACAAGTACCGGTACGAGTGAATGTCGACTGGCTGATCTGGCACTGCAAAAGGAGGCATAAACAGTGTTCTGCCCCCTGTCAGCCGACAGGGGGCAGAACCCAGGGCTAGGAGGTTGGCAGCCCGTAGTGCTGGAAGGTGGAGGTTCGGGGCAGGCGATACTGCTCCCGACCAAGCAACTGATTGAGGATATGTGCATTGCGGTTGGGGCCTATGCCCAGATCCGGTGAGCCCACCCCATGCTGAAATATTTCGGCATTCTGAACAAAGATCCGCCCCTGTCCTCTGTCGCAACGACGGGCCGTGAAATCTGGCTGGACTATGCAATCCCCCTGCTCATCAACGGCCAGGACTGTGCCTTTGAGCCGTTCAAACCACGCTGGCCACGCATGGGCATAACCGGTTGCGGCGACGATGGCGTCGGTCTCCAGTGTGCAGTGCTGATCCAGCTGGGTGTGATGGCAGCTCATGCGCAGGGCACCCTGGCCATCCAGTTCTTCCACTCCTTCGATGGTGCAATGTGAGTAGAGCACCAGACCTGGCGTCTCTCCGCCGATGGATCTCTCATAGAGCAGATCAAAAATCTCGCCAATGGTCGAGAAGCTGATGCTCGAGAAGCTGATGCCTTTGTAGAGCAACCCTTGCTCCGCCACTATTTCCCGGCGCCGCTCTCTGGGCAGAGTGTGGAAGTAGTGCATGTAGGCGGGGGTGAAGCACTCCTGTCCCAGCTTCGAATATTCCATGGGGTGAAAACCGGCCGCCCGGGTGATCCACTGAATGGAGGCACCGGCCCGGACCTGTTCCGGGGTCAAGGCGCTAAAGAGCGCCAATACGCATTCGGCGGCACTCTGTCCCGATCCAATGACGGTCACCCGCTTGCATTGCGAGAGATCCTCCCTGGCATGCATGAACCGGGCTGAATGCATGACGAGAGGATGTTGGCATTCCCGAGCCCAGTCGGGCAACCAGGGGGTGGTGCCTATGCCGATAACCAGATCGCGGCTGCTGTAGCGCTGTACGGCTCCGGTTGCGGATGTGCTGTCGATGAGAAACCTCTCCCTGGTGTCGTCATAGTGGACATCGATGACCTCTTCGCCAAAGTGACAGCTCGTTAGCTGCTGCGCGGCCCAGCGGCAGTAGTGGTCATATTCCCGTCTCGGGATCAGGAAGTGATCGTAGTAATAGAAAGGGTAAAGCCGATCCTGCTGGTGCAGGTAGTTGAGATAACTCAGGGGGTGGGTCGGGTCGGCCAGTGTCACCAGATCGGCCAGGAAGGGCACTTGCAGTGTGGTGCCCGGCAGCAGCAATCCCTCATGCCAGCGAAACGCGGATTTGCGCTCGAGAAATACCCCCGTCACCTCACTGTGACGGGAGAGCAGGGCTGCCAGCCCAAGATTGAAGGGCCCGATGCCAATACCGGTCAGGTCAACGCTTGTGATATCCATAAAAAACTCCGAGGGAATGACAATGAACCCCGGGGAGTGCGCTCTCCCCGAGGCTTGATAGGTCAGGAACCGGGGGACCTGAGCAGGACTTCCACATCCGCTGCATTGCGGCAGCGCAGCAGTTGTCCCGGTGACAGGGCTCTGGAGAAGTGCTCACCCAGACGTGCCGAGATGACCTTGAGGTGTTGGGGACGCAGCCCGAGGCTGGTGAAGTCGAGCTGACTGCTCATCCCTTCATGCCGGACCTGTCCCAGCACCTCCAGATAGATATCGAGCACGGCGCCGCCATCCGTCGCACCAACATCCGCTGTGGCTTGTAGTTCCGATCCCCCCTTGTCTGATGAGGTCAACCTGCTGCGTGCTGCGCGCCGATCCGGCTTGCCATTTTGTGTCAGCGGCAGGCTGTCGACCTGGATAAAGCGCGTCGGCACATGGGAGGCTGGCAGGTGTTGCTTGGCATGCTCGCGTAACGAGGTGATGGAGACTGCTTCCCCATGCTTGCCCACATACAGGGCCCCGATACAGAGTTCCCCCTGCTGCTCGGCGCCGTAGTCCACCACCAGTACATGGGCAATGGCCGGGTGCTTGATGAGCTCGATTTCGATATCAGGCAATGAGACGCGCACGCCACGCACCTTGATGTAGCCGTTCACGCGGCTGTCGAACATCAGGGTGCCGTCAGCCCGATAACGGCCCCGATCGCCGGTACGAAACGCCCTTGTCTCCTCACCGGAGCCTGACGCAAGGGTGACAAAGTCCTGCTGTGTCAGCTCGCCATCTTCCAGGTAGCCGAGCGCCAGGTTCACCCCTGTGGTATGGATGCGACCGGCAACCCCGGTCGGGCAGTGTTCCCCTCTTTCATTGAGCAACCAGTAGCCGTTGCCCGGCAAGGGCGTACCGTACGGTATCTTGTCCTGATCCCTGACGCCGATCTGGTGCCAGATACTCCAGATGGTGGTTTCGGTCGGCCCGCCCAGTGACGCCAGGCGGGCCGACGGCAGCCGCTTGCGAAGTTCGGCTATGATGCCGGGTTTGATGTAATCCCCCCCTTGCGCGATCAGCCGCAGGCTCGTCAGCCCCGTTGCCTGACTGCAGGAGAGCAGCATCTCGAGCATGGCCGGCACAGAGCACCAGAGGGTGACGCCATGCTGCTCCACCAGCTGATTCCAGCGCACCGCATCTTTTTCCGCCCCCGTTTCCGGCTGTACCAGAGTGGCGCCAGCGCTCAGGCAACCGAACACGTCGAAGACCGACATGTCGTGGTGCAGCGGTGTGACCGAGATGAATACATCGTCAGGGGTGACCTGCCATGCCTTGAGCGTGCTGCCGATGACATTGGCCGTGGCCCTGTTGTTGAGCACCACACATTTGGGCTTGCCGGTCGTCCCCGAGGTGTAGAGGTAGTAGGCCGGCGCCGGGTGCTGGGAGCGCCCGACCCAGGGGGTGCCGCTGACATTGTCGTGGGGAGACGCCAGCAGCGCCGCTGGTGTGACAGTGGGGTAGTCAGACTCGAGCCCGCCTGCACAGATGATCAGGTCAGGTCGACAGTTCTCCAACAAATAGTGCAGCCTCTCGGTGGGGGAGCAGCTGTCTATCGGTACCCAGACCACGCCGCTCAAGGCGCAGGCCAGGGTAGCCATGGTGTGCTCCGGGCTGCGGGGCAGACAGATGGCGACGACCTTGCCTGCCGTGATCCTCCCTCTTTCGAACGCCCCCATGATCCGCAAGACGCTGTCGCCGAGAGTGTGATAGCTGATGCGGCGATCCCCCTGTATCAGGGCAATCTTGTCATTGCCGGCATCGAAAAGATGCGCCGCGATGCGCTCGAGGAAGGGGTCCGTGTCTGCCCCTGTCTCGTCACTGTTATGGCGATAGTGGCCCGTATCAATGATGGCGCTGGCATCAATATCAAACAGGCCAGAGGTGACCATATGGCGGCTTGCCTTGTCCAGTGCCGTGAGGATATCGCACACCAGGTCGCTCTCTATTGCCTCCCGGGCATAGTCGATATCCAGTACCAGGGCGCCATCCGCGCGGCTCGAAAAGCGAATGTCCATCGCCACCTGCGGCGTCTGGGTCAGTCCGGCGCACAGGGTCATGGTGCTGCTGCCGGTGGCTGTTGGCCAGGAGAGTCCATTGGTGATGACAATGGGCAGCACCGGGCCTGTACCCCGGGTTTCAAACAGCTGACGGGCAATATCCACCCCGGAGAAGGCCAGATGCTGCAACCCTTCCATCACGTCGTTTTGCAGCTGGTTTGCCCTGTCGATCAGCGTGTCCCTGGCCCCACACCACTCGACGGCGATGAAGCTGGATCGGTTGGCAAGCGGGCCTGAGGGCAAGGGGGCGACCGGAATGGCGACACACAGATCTCCCTCGTCGAGCCAGCGGGACAGCACATCCAGGATCAGGGCCATGATGGTGGTGTTTTTGAAAAAGTGCTGTCGGGAGCCCAGTTTGCAAAGCTGGATGAAGAGGTCAGGGGGAATGATCAGGCTCTGTCGCTCGTAACGGGCGGTAGGGATCTGATCCAGTGGCTGCTTCCATGGCAGCCGGGGGGCCCCGTCCAACCCGACGAGTTTATGCGTCCAATACTGGGCATCAGCCTTGCGCAGCTCAGGGCTCACGGGGGCGTCCTGAGCCGCCGTGATGGAGGGCATATCGGGCTGATGACCCTCGAACAACTCCAGCATCAGTGCCGCGATCGAGCGCCCGTCGAGGATGAGCGCATCGAAGCGAGCGAAAACAACATGCTGGTCATCCGGCAAATGGAACAGGGTCAAGTTCCAGGGGGCATGCTCGAGACTGAAGAGTGCGTGGGTATAGTGGTTGCGATGCAGCTCGAGCCGTTCTTGCACCGTGCTGGCAGAGAGGTGGCGCAGGTCGATCTCCTCAAGGTTGACCCTCTCCTCGTCACTGACGTACTGGATTACTCTCTCGGGATCGACAAGGGTGCGCAAACTCTCGTGGCGTTTGACCATGGCGTGCAGTCGCTGTCGCAGCGTGGACGGCTCCAGTCGCCCGTGGTATTCGCGAAACTCCTGCATGGCGACTCCCCCGAGTGGGAACTGGGTGGTGCGACCCAGCAGATAGGCTTGCTGCAATGGTGTCAGAGGTGTTTCCATCAGAGGCTTTTGTGGTGTCAGCGCTTGGTCAAGGGTGGCTGGATTGGTGGCTACTGTGCGAACCTGAGTGACGAAATCGTTGAACAACCGGGTGATCCAGGCTTGCGGCAGTGCATCCAGGCGAATGTCCCAGTTGATCAATATGCCGCCATCAATACGGACAACTTGTGCATCCAGCGCGACCTGAGGTCCCTGGGAGATGACCCAGTTCATGGAGCCAAACACGCGGTGAACCCGTTCGGAAAACAGCTCGCCGCCATCCAGATCCAGCGCTGCCGTGAACACCACTGGGGCTAGCTGGGCTGCACCATGGTGGCGGGAGAGATCGCGCATCAGGCTGACACCTGAGTAGCTGCCGTGACTGAGTCGTTCGGCCATCTGGCTTGCCAGTTGATGGCAGAGCCCTGCGAGGGTATTGGCAGAGGTCATGTCGACATCGAGGATGGTCAGATTGGCGAACTCCCCGACGATTTTTTCTGTCCCCTCAATCACGGGCTGGCGCCAGAAGAAGGGCAGATTGAGACGAAATCTCTTGTCGCCCGTGGCCATGCCGAGCTGATGGGCAAACAGCCCCAACATCAGGCTGGAAAGCGTCATTCGTCTGTGTCGGGCCAACTGGATCAGGGTTTGACGCTCTTCGGGGGAGAGCCATGCACTGAGGCGGTGGCTATCGGGGGATGAAGCAGCATGTGCTGGCGCTGGCAGCGAGGGGGCCGGCGCTATCTGTGACAGCCTGCTGCGCCACCAGGCTCTGTCTGCCATTCTGGCTGCTTGCTGCACGGGATCCTGATTGATTGCATCGCACCAGTCGAAGAAGGCTGGAGGGGTTTGCCGTGGCGAGTCCGGGCATTCATAGAATAGCGCCAGGTCTTCCATCAGCACGCGGAAGCTGGAGGGATCGACCGCTATCATGTCGGTATCGATATGCAGCCTGCATGCATCCTCCCCCAGAAGTGATACCGAGAAACGTGCAGCTTGCCCCCGGGCCAGGTCAAGGCGTTGATGTGTCCACTCCTGGCGCTTGCGCCTCAGTGCATCCGCCCGTTCTGCATCACCCAGCGTCTTGAAGTCATCAACCTCAAGGCGTTGTGATGGTGCCATTTCAGCCACTGTCTGCATGCCGTCAGGGGTTATCTGAAGTCGCAGCATGGGGTGTGCTCGATACACATGTTCAAGGGCGCGGCTCAAGCGTTGCAGGTCGAGGGCATGGCAATCGAACTCGGCGTAAAGATGTGCAGAAACCTCACCCAGTGCTGAGTGATTGCCTCGGCCAATCCAGCAAGCCGCCTGCATGGAAGTCAGTTCTCTCATATCTCGCTCATAATGTTGACAAGGCCATTCATTTGGTTCTTTATATATTTACCAATGAGAATGGTTTTCATTTCAAGTTTATTTTATTGAGTCAACCTGTATGGGGGGGAAGCAAGATAGTCTGCAACGGATCTACTGCGGAATGGTTTAAGGTGTGCGCTGAAATGCGGGACAAGTATTTTCCAACTCCATTATCCTGGGCGAAAAATTGTCATGACAAATGGCAGGCTTATATCCCTGCTCAATGTGTGGAGGCGTTAGGCCCATAGTTATGATGTGGGTATTTGTGTCTACTTTTATTTACAATGACATCAACAATATGAGGCTGGTATCACATGACCAATCCAGAAATTATTAGCCATCAATGGCTACAAGAGCGCGTACAGCAACTTATTGAAGACAATGACACAGAGCTGGATCAGGAAGAGAGCCTTATTTTATATGGGCTAGATTCTTTGCGAGTGATGCGATTTGCTGCTGAACTTAAAGAACGCAACATCCATGTCAGTTTTGAAGATCTGATAAAATCACCAACATTGGCTAGCTGGCGGGAGTTGATTGCCAATCGACAAGCCATTGCAAGATAACCGTAAATTATAGTTTTGACAGCAAGAGTCCGCGTGATGGCTTTTTACTTTTATTAATGGTTGTTTCACCGCCATCCCTTACGATTAATCATCGGCAACTTGATAAATCAAGGTGCGGATTGCCAAACTACACCACCAAATGTGCAGGCATGCCTGCATAGCGCTAGCCATGGGTATGATAATGGGTTTGTCATCAGAAGATGCCGGGAAAATAGAGTCGTTTTGGCGGTATTGTGTGCAGCATCAATATTTCAATATCGGTTATCCAGAGGCGGCTGACTTTGACTACTCCGCTTTGAACCGTTTTCTAAACTTCTCTATCAATAACTGTGGTGATTGGAGCCAGCAGAGCAACTACCTTCTCAACTCCTTTGATTTTGAAAGAGAGGTGATGCAATTCTTTGCAACCCTATTCTGCATTCCTTTTGAGCAAAGTTGGGGTTATGTGACCAACGGTGGTACTGAGGGGAATATGTTCGGATGCTATCTGGCCCGCGAGTTATTTCCTGAGGCAACATTATATTACTCAAAAGATACACATTATTCGGTTGCAAAGATCATCCGACTATTGAGAGTAAAGTCATGTATGGTCGATTCACTGCCTAATGGCGAGATGGATTATGATGACCTGATCAATCGAATTCGACTGGATGGAGAGCGTCACCCTATTATATTTGCCAACATAGGGACGACGATGACAGGGGCGACAGATAATATTGCCACCATTCAAAGACGCTTGAAAAAAATAGGAATTACCAAGGGGGACTATTACCTGCATGCCGATGCTGCATTGAGTGGCATGATCTTGCCCTTCATCGACAACCCTCAACCTTTCTCTTTCGCCGATGGCGTCGACTCGATAAGTGTATCGGGTCATAAAATGATCGGTTCTCCCATTCCCTGTGGGATTGTCCTGGCCAGACGCAAGCATGTCGAGCATGTCTCGGTTGAAATAGATTATATCTCGGCATGTGACCAGACAATCAGTGGCTCGCGCAATGGCTACACCCCGTTACTGTTATGGATGGCAATAAAAAGCCGATCGTTTTCAGACTGGCGTCAGCGAACGCAGCACTGTCTTGATATGGCCCAATATGTCATCGAGCGTTTTCACGCCAAAGGTATTCATGCCTGGCGCAATCCAAATTCGATCACTGTGGTTTTCCCAAAGCCTGCTGACCATATATGGAAAAAGCACTGTCTGGCCACATCAGGAAAAATATCACATATCATCACCATGCCTCATCACACCGGCAAGGAAACCCTGGACAGGGTGATCAATGACATTGCTCTGGATAGAGAACCTGGCCGCGGTTTGGCGCATGCGTTGACTGTCTGATAGCACCAGAGTCGACGGCCTTGCCATGATGGACACGGTTGCAGGGCGAGAGCCAGCTCTCGCCCTGTTTGCTTGCATTACTCTGGCTGCTTCTTGCTAGATTATTTGCCGATGCAGAAGCTGGAGAAGATGCGACCGAGCAGATCGTCGGAGCTGAACTCGCCGGTGATCTCGGACAGAGACTCCTGCGCCAGACGCAGCTCTTCGGCCACCAGTTCACCGGCGACATAGATTTCCAGCTGATCTTTGGCCACCAGCAACCGCTCGGCGGCGCGCTCCAGCGCATCCAGGTGGCGGCGGCGAGCCATGAAGCCTCCCTCAGTGTTGCCCTGGAAGCCCATGCAGGCTTTCAGGTGCTCGCGCAGGGCGGGCAGCCCCAGCTCTGTCTTGGCGGAGATGCGGTAGACGGCGTGGCCCAGTTCCTGGCTTGGAGCCAGATCCTCCCCGGTCAGATCTGCCTTGTTGCGCACTACCGTGAGGCCGATGTTTTTTGGCAACCGATCAACAAATTCCGGCCAGATTTCCCGCGGGTCGATCGCATCGGTCGTTGTGCCATCCACCATAAACAGCACACGGTCGGCTTGCTCTATCTCGGCCCAGGCACGCTCGATGCCGATCTGCTCTACCTTGTCCAGGGTATCGCGCAGGCCGGCGGTATCTATGATGTGCAGCGGCATGCCATCCAGGTGGATGTGCTCGCGCAGCACGTCGCGGGTGGTGCCGGCAATCTCGGTGACGATGGCTGACTCGCGTCCGGCCAGGGCGTTGAGCAGGCTCGATTTGCCTGCGTTGGGACGACCGGCGATCACCACCTTCATCCCTTCCCGCAGCAGGGCCCCCTGTTTGGCTTCACTGCGCACGCCGTCCAGCTCAGCCATGATGGCGTAGAGATCGCCTGCCACCTTGCCGTCGGAGAGAAAGTCGATCTCCTCGTCCGGGAAGTCGATGGCGGCTTCCACATAGATGCGCAGCCGGATCAGGCTCTCCACCAGTTGCTGGATTTTGCTGGAGAACTGCCCCTGCAGGGAGTGCATGGCGCTGCGGGCGGCCTGCTCGCTGGACGCTTCAATCAGATCGGCGATGGCTTCGGCCTGGGCCAGATCCAGTTTGTCGTTCATGAAGGCGCGTTCGCTGAACTCGCCGGGACGGGCAGGGCGCAGCCCCTTTATCTGCAGGATACGGCGCACCAGCATGTCCATGATGACGGGGCCACCGTGACCTTGCAGCTCCAGCACATCTTCGCCGGTGAAGCTGTTGGGGGCCTTGAACAGCAAGGCTATGCCCTGATCCAGCGGTTGGCCTTGCTCATCCTTGAACGGCAGATATTCGGCATAACGGACCCGGGGAAGCTTGCCGAGCACTATCTCGGCGACCTGTTCGGCGGCGGGGCCTGAGACCCGGACTATACCAACGCCGCCACGGCCGGGCGCGGTGGCCTGGGCCACGATCGTATCTGTTGTCATCTTGCTTGGCTCGTATGTTCGGTAATTGGGGACATTGTAATAAAAAAGGCGGCCCGAAGGCCGCCTCTTTTGTCATCAGGGGGAAGATCAGGTGCGGGTATGCAGCCCTTTCTTCTCCAGCTGACGATAGATGATGGTCTGCTGGGTAATGGAGATGACGTTGCTCACCAACCAGTACAGGGTCAGGCCAGCCGGGAACCAGAGGAACATGAAAGTGAAGATGATCGGCATGAACTGCATCACTTTCTGCTGCATCGGGTCGGTAATGGTGGTCGGACTCATCTTCTGCAGATACCACATGGAAGCACCCATGAGGATTGGCAGTACGAAGAAGGGGTCCTTCACTGACAGGTCGGTGATCCACAGCGCGAACGGTGCGTGACGCAGCTCAACGGATTCCATCAGTGCCCAGTACAGAGCGATGAAGATAGGCATCTGGACCAGGATAGGTAGACAGCCACCCAACGGGTTGACCTTCTCCTTCTTGTACAGCTCCATCATGCCCTGGGACATCTTCTGGCGATCGTCACCGAAGCGTTCCTTGAGCGCGGCCAGCTTGGGCTGGAGCATGCGCATCTTGGCCATGGAGGTGTACTGGGCCTTGGTCAGCGGGAACATGATACCGCGCACCAGCAGGGTCAGCATTATGATGGCCACACCCCAGTTATGCACAAAGCCCTGGAACACGGTCAGCAACCAGTGCAGCGGTTGGGCGATAAACCACAGCCAGCCGTAGTCGACGGTCAGGTCGAGGTGGTTTGCCACCTTGGCCATCTGGTCTTGCAGCTTGGGACCCACCCACAGCTTGCTGGTCACTTCGGCCTGCTGGCCGGCAGCTACGTCTACCAGCGGCGCCTTGTAGCCAATGATGGCCTGGTCTTTACCAGGGATCACTCGGCTGTAGAAGCTGTTGGTATCGTCGGCATTCGGTGCCCAGGCAGAGACGAAGTAGTGTTGCAGCATGGCGACCCAACCACCCCTGGTGGTCTTGTTCAGGTCGGCATCCTTCATCTCGTCGAAGGTGTACTTCTTGTAGCGGCTCTCCTCACTGGAGAAGGCGCCACCACGGTAAGCACTTGCTACCATGGCGTGACCTTCCTGATCCTTGGGTGTGGTCACGGTCTGCTTCAGCTGACCGTAGAACTGCACCTGGACCGGCTCGGCAGATTTGTTGTCGATCTTGTAATCGACGCCAATCGCATAGTCACCGCGCTTGAGCACGAACTCTTTGGTGAAGACCACACCCTTGCTGTCGGTCCAGGTCATCGGAACGACGACTTGATCCTGACCATCGGCCAGCTGGTAGCTGGTCTGGGCGGCTTCATAGGTGGGACGACCCTGGGCCTGGCTGTCAGGACCATCGCGACCCACCAGGCCGCTTTGGGCGACATAGAGGCGGTCAGGCTGACTGGTCAGCAGGACGAAGGATTGATCCTTGCCCTCTTCCAGTTTGTGAGCCAGCAGCTCGGCAGAAACAATGTCACCGCCCTGGGTATCCAGGGTCAGCTTGAGCACGTCGGAGGAGACGGTGATCAGCTTGCGTGCGGCGTTTGCGTTGGCTTGCTCGGAAACCTGAGGAATATCACCGGTCTGACCGGCTTCAGGTACGAAATGTTCGGTTTGGGCCACGGTAGTCGGGGCCGGCTTCGGAGCCTTGTCGGACTCCCACTGTTGCCAGAGCAGAAAGCTCACGAACAGCAAACCGATCAGGATAAGATTGCGTTGTGATTCCATAGTCTTCAGTTTCTTCGCTTTGGTTGCGGAACCGGGTCATAACCACCCTCGGATAAGGGATGGCATTTTAATAGACGTTTGCTGGCTAACCAAACGCCTTTTATGAAACCGTGAAGTCGGATGGCTTCTATCGCAAATTGGGAACAAGTTGGCGTGAAACGGCAGCGCGGCCCCAGCAGGGGACTAATGATTAGCTGATACAGGCGTATCAGTTTGACAGCTACCCATTGCAACGGCGTGACAGAGTGCGCCATAGCTTTTCCAGTAACTTGAACAGCTCCTCGTTATCCATCTCTTTGACGCCGCCCTTGGCGATCACGACGATGTCGATAGCGGGCAGGCTGGCTTGATTGAGACGGAAGCTTTCCCGGACCACTCGTTTGACACGATTACGCCAGACGGCACGCTTGAGTGCTTTTTTGGGCACAGCGAGGCCAAGACGGGGATGTTCGAGAGTATTGGGACAGGCGAGAAGAGTAATTTGCGGAGAAGCGGCCCGGACAGGCTCGGCGAAAACGCGTTTGAAGTGTTCGGGAGTTAACAGACGTAACTCCCGAGAGAAGGTGTGCGGCGTTGGCATTAAACTACCAGACGGGCACGACCCTTGGCACGACGAGCGGCCAGAACTTTACGACCGTTGGCAGTTGCCATGCGGGCGCGGAAACCGTGAGAGCGCTTGCGCTTCAGGTTGGACGGTTGAAAAGTACGTTTCATGATTCGATTCCGTATTTCTGTACAGTTTTGATTGTCACACTTAGCCGACGCGCCAGCTATAGCGTGTGACGACTAGCAAAAGAGGCCGAATTCTAAACAGAGTTCGGCTTTTAGTCAATCCGCCGTTCCCTCTCATCTTGCCCTGACTCATCAATAAGCAGGAGAAGCTGACAGGATCCGGAGGATCAAGGGCTCCGGATTATACTGGCAACCCGGGGTTAAACAAGGATCCTCCAATAAAAAAGGCGGCCAGGCCGCCAAAGAGAGAGCTATTTAAGGACTTTTCGCAAGAACTCCCGGGTGCGGGGATCCTTGGGATCGACCAATATCTGATCCGGCGGGCCTTGTTCCACGATCCGGCCCCCCTCCATGAAGATCACTCGATCGGCAACATCACGAGCAAATTCAATCTCATGGGTCACCACCACCATGGTCTGGTGCTGGCGTGCCAGCTCCTTCATCAGGCCAAGTACCTCGTCGACCCACTCGGGGTCGAGGGCCGAGGTGGGCTCATCGAACAGAATGACCTTGGAGTGAGCCGCCATGGCGCGGCCGATGCCGACCCGTTGCTGCTGTCCGCCGGAGAGAGACGCCGGGTAGGCATCCTGCTTGTCGGCAAGCCCTATGTCCTTGAGGATGCCGAGGGCTGTGGCACGGGCCTCAGCCTTCGGCTGCTTCCAGACGGTGATCAGCCCTTCGGCTATGTTGTCGAGCGCCGTCTTGTTGGCGAACAGGGCGTAGTTCTGGAACACGAAGGAGGCGCGCTTGCGCAGCTCTATGGCCTGCTGCTCGCTGGCATTGGCCAGATCCAGCTGCAGATCATCGATGGCAAGGGTGCCTGCATCCGGTGTCTCAAGCAGATTCAGGCAGCGCAGCAGCGTCGACTTGCCGGTACCGGAGGGGCCGATAATGACCACTATCTCCCCCTTCCTGACCTCCAGATCTATGCTGTTGAGCACCTTGTTGCCGTGAAATGCCTTGGAGAGGCCTGTTAATTTGATCATCGCAGACTTCCTTTAATAGGCACGGTTCAGGTGCACTTCCAGCAGGTGCTGCAAGCGGGTGAAAATGATGACCACCACCCAGTAGACCAGGGCCACCGCCATGAAGCTCTCGAAGAACTTGAAGGAGGAGGAGGCTTCCATCTGTGCCTTGCCCATGATCTCGGCCACTCCCAAGGTGAACGCCAGCGAGGTGCTCTTGATCATGTCGATGAAGTAGTTCATCAGCGACGGGGTCGCTATGCGTGCCGCCTGCGGCAATATGATCCGCCGCATAGCCTGATAGCGGCTCATGCCGATACTGAGCGCCGCTTCCATCTGACTCTTGTGAATACCCAGGATGGCGGCACGGATCGACTCTGCCATGTAGGCGGCGAAGTGCAGTGTCAGACCGACGATGGCGGCGGTAAAGGCATCCATTCCCACGAAGACGGGGAACAGTTGCGGCAGTCCGTAGTAGAGCAGGAACAGCTGGACGAGCAGCGGCGTACCTCGAAAGAACGAGATATAGAGCATCACCAGCCAGTGGATCACGGGGATGCGAAACACCCGTACTATCGCCAGGGTCAGCGACAGCACGAGTGCCAAGACGAATCCCCACAGAGCCATTTCCATCGTGGTGCCCAGGTATTTGAGCAGGATGGGGAACAGCCCTAGTGTGTACTCGAGGTCAAATTCCATCATTTATTTGTCGGTGATGTCCGCTGCGAACCATTTTTCCGAGATCTTGGTCAGGGAACCGTCTTTACGCATGGCGGTCAGTGCCTCGTCGACCTTCTTCAGCACGGCCTGTTTTTCCGGGGTCTTCAGGAAGGGCAGGGCGTTCTCGATAGTCTCGAACGGTGCGCCGGCCTGTTGCAGCGGCAGCTTGGATTCCTTGATCAGCTGGGCGGTGGAGACGCGGTCCATCACGAAGGCATCGATGCGACCCAGGGCGACGTCCTGCTCGAAGCTGGAGTCATAGGTGCGGATGTCGATCTTCTTGTTCGGGTCGTTCTTGCGCAGCAGCTCTTCGAAGTTGGAACCCAGGTTAACGGCGACCGTCTTGCCTTCCAGATCCTTGATGCCGTGGATGGTGCTGTTGCCCTTGCGGACCACTATCTGGGCACCGTCATGGACGTAGGGTTGGGAGAAGGCGTACTTTGCCTTGCGCTCGTCGGTGATGGTGATCTGGTTGGAGATGGTATCGACGCGGCCAGTTTCCAGCATGCCGAACAGGCCGGAGAAGCTGGCGGTCACGAACTCGACCTTGTAGCCGGTGCGCTCACCGATCTGGTTCCACATATCCACCTCGAAGCCCTGCAGCTTGTCCTGCTTGACGAAGGTGAACGGGAAATATTTGCCGGACATGCCGACCTTGATGGTTTCCTGGGCGATGGCCTGACCGGACAGGGCGGCCAGCAGAATGGCGGCACCGGAGACCAGCTTGATGGATGATGTCATGGGGATTCCTCTCTCTGTTGTTCTGTATTTTTAGTTGTAATGACTGGATTTGTGTTGATGTTATTGGAATAAAACCCAAAGAATAAATGATATTTGGTTATATAAAATAACCGGTTAAGGTCAGGATCCCCGGGGCCGTCCGGGTGGGATCAGGCTGTGGGTAACTTTGGGGATGAAATCAGATTCATCGGTGCTGGATCCTTGAAAGTCAAGGATCTTATTTGCCGGATCCACGAGGTGGCGGCTAGAGATCCAGCCGCTAAAAACGTAGAATAGCCGGTCTTTAGTTAATCAATTGACGGGAGTTTAGAGTGACTGCTTCGCTATGGCAGCAGTGCCTTAACCGGCTGCAAGATGAGTTGCCCTCGGCAGAATTCAGCATGTGGATCCGGCCGCTTCAAGCGGAGTTGAGTGACAATACTCTGACCCTGTATGCACCGAATCGCTTTGTTCTGGACTGGGTACGAGACAAGTATCTCATCCGGGTTAACGGCATCATCAATGAACTCTGTGGGGTCGATGGCCCCACCCTGCGTTTTGATATAGGTAATCGTCCCCATCCCGTTGCGATCGCAAGAGCGCCGGCGCGGGGTGCTGCGCCTGTGAATAACTTGCAGAAGAGCTGGGAAAGCAAGGCTGACGCCAAGCCTGAGCCGAACCACAAGAGCAACACCAACGTGAACTATACCTTCGAGAACTTCGTCGAGGGTAAGTCCAACCAGTTGGCCCGTGCGGCTGCCCGTCAGGTAGCCGACAACCCGGGTGGCGCTTACAATCCTCTGTTCCTCTATGGCGGCACCGGTCTGGGCAAAACCCACCTGCTGCATGCCGTTGGCAACGCCATCAAGGAGCGCAAGAAGGACGCCAAAGTCATCTACATGCACTCCGAGCGGTTTGTGCAGGATATGGTGAAGGCGCTGCAGAATAACGCCATTGAAGAGTTCAAGCGTTATTACCGTAGCGTCGATGCCCTGCTCATCGATGACATCCAGTTCTTCGCCAACAAGGAGCGCTCCCAGGAGGAGTTCTTCCATACCTTCAATGCGCTGCTTGAAGGTAACCAGCAGATCATCCTGACCTCGGATCGCTATCCGAAGGAGATCAACGGTGTCGAGGATCGTCTCAAGTCCCGCTTTGGCTGGGGCCTGACGGTAGCGATCGAGCCGCCGGAGCTGGAGACCCGTGTCGCCATCCTGATGCGCAAGGCGGATGAGAACCAGATCCACCTGCCGGACGAAGTGGCCTTCTTCATCGCCAAGCGTCTGCGATCCAACGTTCGTGAACTGGAAGGCGCCCTCAACCGGGTGATCGCCAACGCCAACTTCACCGGCCGTGCCATCAATATCGATTTCGTGCGCGAAGCGCTGCGCGACCTCTTGGCATTGCAGGAGAAGCTGGTCACCATCGACAACATCCAGAAGACGGTGGCTGAGTATTACAAGATCAAGCTGGCGGATCTGCTGTCCAAACGCCGCTCACGCTCCGTTGCCCGTCCGCGTCAGCTGGCGATGGCACTGGCCAAGGAGCTGACCAACCACAGTTTGCCGGAGATAGGTGATGCCTTTGGTGGCCGTGACCACACTACCGTTCTTCATGCCTGCCGCAAGATAGAGCAGCTGAAGGAGGAGAGTCACGACATCAAGGAGGACTATTCCAACCTGATCCGAACCCTCTCTTCCTGATATGACGGTGAGTGGACAGATGCAGCGCGAATATTCCAACCTGATCCGAAACCTTTCGTCCTGATAACAACGGAGAGCACAGATGCAGCTCGAAATTAGCCGTGAGGCCCTGTTACGTCCTCTGCAACTGGTGTCCGGTGCCCTGGGTGGCCGGCCGACCCTGCCGATCCTCGGCAATGTCCTGCTTGATGTCAGCCAGGGTCTGCTGTCGCTGACCGGGACTGACCTGGAAGTCGAGATGATAGGTCAGGTCTATCTCAATAATGAGAGCCAGGATGGCCGCACCACTGTGCCGGCGCGCAAGCTGCTGGATATCTGCCGTGGCCTGCCGGAAGGCGCGGACATTCGCCTCAACACCGAAGGCGAGCGCCTGATCATCCGTTCCGGTCGTTCCCGTTTCAACCTGTCGACCCTGCCTGCCAGTGAATATCCGAATATCGAGGATTGGGAATCCGTGCTCGAATTCGACATTGGCCAGCTGGAGTTGAAGAAGCTGATCGATGCGACCCAGTTCTCCATGGCGAGCCAGGACGTGCGTTACTACCTGAACGGCATGCTGTTCGAGAGCGAGGGCCACGGCCTGCGTACCGTGGCGACCGACGGCCACCGTTTGGCCACCTGTCGTCGCGAGGTAGTGGAAGAATCGCTGCCCGATCATCAGGTTATCCTGCCCCGTAAAGGTGTGCTTGAGCTGGTGCGCTTGTTGGAAGCGGAAGACAAGCCGGTAAGGCTGCAGATTGGTCGCAGCAACCTGCGCGCCGCGCTGGACGGCTTCATCTTCACCTCCAAGCTGGTGGATGGCCGCTTCCCTGATTGGCGTCGGGTTATTCCGCGCAACAGCGACAAGGCCCTGATTGCCGGTCGTGAGGATCTGCGTCAGGCATTTGCCCGCGCCGCTATCCTCTCCAATGAGAAATTCCGTGGGGTGCGTCTCAATCTGCAGGAAAACCTGCTGCGCATTACCGCCAACAACCCGGAACAGGAAGAAGCCGAAGAGCTGCTTGACGTACAATACGAAGCCAGCGAGATGGAGATCGGCTTTAACGTCTCTTATGTGCTGGACGTGCTGAATACGTTAAAATGTGACCAAATTCGGATTAGCCTGAGCGATTCCATCAGCAGTGCCATTATTGAGGATTTTGATCATCAGGATGCTCAGTACGTGGTGATGCCGATGCGGATCTAGTCGTGTCCCTGGTCAAACTCCAGCTCAGCGACTTTCGCAATATCCAGCAGGCCAGTCTCAAGCTGTCCCCCGGTCTCAATATCCTGGTCGGGTGCAATGGCAGCGGCAAGACCAGCGTGCTGGAAGCCATTCACTATCTTGGTCTCGGTCGCTCCTTTCGTACTCACCTGACCGGGCGGGTTATCCGCCAGGGGGAGCGGGCCTTTACCCTGTTTGCCCAGTGTGAACTGGAGGGGCGTCAGGTGCCCATCGGGCTCGCTAAGGACAAGAGTGGCGAGACCCAGCTCAAGATCGCCGGGGCCCAGGCCCAGCGACTGGCCGATCTGGCCGAGCTGTTGCCGGTGCAGTTGATCCATCCCGATGGCTTCAACCTGCTGACGGGCGGGCCCCAGGCTCGCCGGGCCTGGCTGGATTGGGGCGTTTTCCATCAGGAACCGACCTTTTTCTCCCTGTGGGGACGAGTGCGGCGTCTGTTGAAACAGCGCAATGCGCTGTTGCGCCAGAGCACCCAGTATCGCCAGTTGGCGTTCTGGGATCAGGAGCTGGTGCGGCTCGGGAGTGAACTGGCCGAGTTTCGCGCCAGTTATTGTCAGGCCATTACGCCCCTGATCAAGGAGATGACGGCAGATTTTCTGCCCGAATTCGACATCAGTCTCGGTTTCTATCGGGGCTGGGAGAAAGATACCCCCCTCGGCGACTTGCTGGAGGCGGGGTTTGAGCGGGATCGTACGCTGGGTTACACAGGGGTTGGCCCACAGAAGGCCGATGTGCGACTCAAGGCGAACGGTGTGCCTGCTCAGGATATTTTGTCCAGGGGTCAGCTGAAGTTGTTGGTCTGTGCCATGCGACTGGCCCAAGGGCTCTATTTGAATCAACATAGCAGCCGTGGCTGTATTTTTTTAATTGACGATTTTGCCTCTGAACTGGATGTCGACAAGCGCCGTTTGCTGGCCACAAGGCTGAAGCAGTGCGGTTCTCAGGTGTTTATCACCGCCATCGACACCGGTCAGCTCGCAGACATGATGGATGCGAATGACTGCAAGTTGTTCCACGTGGAACAAGGCAAGATCTCCGAAACGTTAGAGAAGGCAGAGAGTAAGCTATGAGTGAAAATACTTACGACTCCTCGAATATCAAAGTACTGAAGGGCCTGGATGCGGTCCGGAAGCGCCCGGGGATGTACATCGGCGATACGGATGATGGCTCAGGTCTGCACCACATGGTGTTTGAGGTCGTCGATAACTCCATTGACGAGGCTCTTGCTGGCTACTGCTCCGATATTCTGGTCAAGATCCATTCCGACGGTTCCGTATCTGTGCGTGACAATGGCCGGGGTATCCCGGTAGACATGCACGAGGAGGAGGGCCGCTCCGCCGCAGAAGTCATCATGACTGTGCTGCACGCAGGCGGTAAATTCGATGACAACTCCTACAAGGTGTCAGGCGGCCTGCACGGCGTGGGCGTCTCAGTTGTTAACGCCCTTTCTGACAAGCTGTTGCTGACCATTCGTCGCAACGGCCATGTCTATGAGCAGACCTATCACCTGGGTGAGCCTGTGGCGCCGCTCAAGCAGATTGGCGACAGCAGCAGCGGCACGGGTACCGAAGTGCGCTTCTGGCCGAGCCCGACCATCTTTACCGATACCCTGTATCACTACGAGATCCTGGCCAAGCGTCTGCGCGAGCTCTCCTTCCTCAACTCCGGTGTCTCCATCCGTCTGCAGGACGAGCGTGATGGCCGCGAGGTGCATTTCTGCTATGAGGGCGGTATCAAGGCGTTCGTTGAATACCTGAACCAGAACAAGACCCCGATCCATCCCAAGGTGTTCCACTTCTCCACAGAGCAGGACGGCATCGGTGTCGAAGTCGCCATGCAGTGGAACGATGCCTATCAGGAAGGGGTTTACTGCTTCACCAACAACATCCCGCAGCGGGATGGCGGTACTCACCTGGTGGGTTTCCGTACCGCGCTGACCCGTACCCTCAACACCTATATGGACAAAGAGGATTACAGCAAGAAGGCCAAGTCGGCCGCCAGCGGCGACGACGTGCGTGAAGGTCTGATTGCGGTCATCTCGGTCAAGGTACCGGATCCCAAGTTCTCCTCCCAGACCAAGGACAAACTGGTCTCTTCCGAAGTGAAGACCGCCGTTGAACAGGCGATGGGTGAGAAGCTCGGCGAGTTCCTGCTGGAAAACCCGGGCGATGCCAAGATAGTGGTCAACAAGATCATCGATGCGGCCCGTGCCCGTGAAGCGGCCCGCAAGGCCCGCGAGCTGACTCGTCGCAAGGGTGCGCTGGATATCGCCGGTCTGCCCGGCAAGCTGGCCGACTGCCAGGAGAAAGACCCGGCCCTCTCCGAACTCTACATAGTGGAAGGGGACTCTGCTGGCGGTTCCGCCAAGCAGGGTCGCAACCGGAAGAACCAGGCCATATTGCCGCTCAAGGGCAAGATCCTGAACGTAGAGAAGGCCCGTTTCGACAAGATGATCTCCTCGCAAGAGGTGGGCACCCTGATCACAGCCCTGGGCTGTGGTATCGGTCGTGACGAGTACAACCCGGACAAGCTGCGTTACCACAACATCATCATCATGACGGATGCGGACGTCGATGGTGCGCACATCCGTACCCTGCTGCTGACCTTCTTCTATCGTCAGATGCCGGAAATCATCGAGCGTGGCTACATCTACATAGCCCAGCCACCGTTGTACAAGGTCAAGAAGGGCAAACAGGAGCAGTATCTGAAAGACGAAGATGCGCTGCTGCAGTACCAGACTGCCATGGCACTGGATGGTGCGACCCTGCACGTCAACGAGTCTGCGCCGGCTATCGGTGGCGAGGCACTGGAGCGTCTGGTCAATCAGCACCGCGCCGTGTCTCACCTGATCACCCGCATGTCCCGCCGCGCTCCGGATGCCGTGCTGACCCAGCTGATCTATCAGCCTGAGTTGAACGAAACCCTGCTGGCCAGCGAAAGCGATCTGCTGGCCTGGTGCCAGGGGATGGAAGCCGTGCTCAATGAGAGCAACCACGGTATCCAGTACCAGATCCAGGTGCGTCGTGACGAAGAGCGCAGCCTGTTCGTGCCGCACGCCGTCGTGCGTCAGCACGGGGTAGACCGTGAATATGCGATCAGCTACGACTTCCTGCAGTCCTCCGAGTACCGTCAACTGGTCTCGCTGGGCAAGGAGATTGCGAACCTGATCGAGGACGGTGGTTTCATCAAGCGTGGCGAGAAGGTCAAGCCGATCGCCAACTTCGTGGAAGCGGTCGACTGGCTGATGGGCGAAGGCAAGCGTGGCATCTACATTCAGCGCTATAAAGGGCTGGGCGAGATGAACCCGGATCAGCTGTGGGAAACCACCATGGATCCGGAAGCCCGTCGCATGCTGCGCGTCACCATCGACGATGCCGTCGGTGCTGACCAGCTCTTCTCCACCCTGATGGGTGATGCCGTTGAGCCCCGTCGTGACTTTATCGAGACCAACGCCCTGCGCGTAGCCAACCTCGACGTCTAATCGACGCAGTCAGACAGTAAAAAGCCGCTCCTTGTGAGCGGCTTTTTTACATCTGCAGTCAGCGGGATCAGAGCAGTTTGCTCATGATGACCAGATTATGGGGAAGCTCGGTACCATCCTTTGTCGTGCGGTGACGTAACGCAGGCACTATGTGGTGAATGGCCCTGAATCCTAACCTGGTATAAAAGGACTCGGCGGTCTGGGTGCCCAGATTGATTTCGCAAACCCTTTGCAGGCTCAGGTACTCCAGCACTGTATTGGCCAGCAGTGTGCCGGTTCCCGCGGGTTGCCCCGGTTGCACAACGACAGTGCCAATATAGGCATAACGACGCTCTTCTTTAGTCCAGATTGACCCGGACATGCCACCCTGCAGCTTGCCATGCTCATCGCGCAACATCAGCACAAACGTTGGCCGGATCTTTGGGTCCTGCTCATTGACGACTTCGACATAGAGGGTCTTGCCAGCCGGGTGAGTGCCACACTGCCATCTGAAGATAGCGGTATGGTCGGGGCCTGCTGGCATATGAACCGCTTCATGCTGATAACCGGCTTGCATGAGTGGGGAGCTCAATACCTGATAGGTGGTGAGGATAACCACCTGATTGATGAAGTAGCCCAGTTGCAACTGTTCGCCAATCAGCTGATTCAGATAACCGATCGGCGAGCCGAGAAAGCCGGCTTCCGGGTAATGGACGATCACATTCGGGTTGAAGCCAAACTCCTGCTCACGCAGTTGGAGCAGGGTGAACAGTGCCAGTTGTTGCTCTGTCAGTTCATCCGGGGTGCTGTTGGTCGGCTGGTAAAGTCTGAGGGAGTTATGTCGAGAGGTCATTGTTTTTCCAGATAATCAGGCTTGAGGATGATAACACAGGCAATGCAGCTGGTTAGCGAGGCACCTCCCGATGTTCCACGTGAAACACTGGCAGTTGAAAGGATGATAGTGTCACTGTCGGCCGGGTTGAAATAACGAAAATGCCGAACGCCTGATTAGCGTTCGGCATTTTTCCTGATGTACAGATGTGGATACCTGAAGATCTAGGTTGGCTCGGCACCCAGGCAGTAGAGGCGCAGGCGATGGCCATCCGGATCGAGCGCCATGCCGGTGTAGCCAAACTCCATCTTGGTTGGCTGCTGGAGTATGGTCAGGCCGCGAGCCCGCCACTCGGCCAAGCCCGTATCGACACTGGCTTCATCAGGCAGAGGGAAGGCCAGCTCCATGGCGCCTGCACTCTGGGTAACGGCGGGTTCTACTGTGGCACTGGACCAGAGCGCCAGCCTGGCGCCTGACTCGAACACGAACATGGCAAAGGTGGGAGACTCTTCGACTGGCGGGTGGCCAAACAGCTCGCGATAGAAGAGGGCGCTGCGAGCCGGATTCGCGACATAGAGAATGGTGAACTGCGGGACTAACAACATGGTAATGCTCCTTGATTCGGTGGAGGGCGCATCTACGCCGACCCCGTCAGCATGGCGCTACCTGCTGTCAGTTTCTGTCAGCAATGAATTTTGGTTGCGGGATCTGCTGGGTAGCACGCCACTCTTTAAGCAGGCTCTCTCTGCTCTTGGGATAGCGGTTATCTTCCTGCTGCATCCGGGTGATGCGATCTACCCGAAAGTGACGAAAGCCCTGCCGCAGTTCGCACCAGGTGACCAGTACCCGCACCTGCTCGAAGTAGCCGAGAGCAAATGGCCAGACGGTGCGCTCAGATAGCTCCTCTTTCAGATCGCGATAGCTCAGGGTCACCTTGCGCTGCTGGCGGATGGCGCTGCGCAGGGGAGCCTCATCGACAGGGCTGTCGCTGCGGGAGGTGCCGATCAGCAGGGCATTGGCCTGGAGCTGTTGGCGGTATTCGGCGGGCAGCACGGCCTCTATCTTGGCCAGTGCACTGCTGGCAGATGCACTCAAGGCTTCATCACAGTGCGCGACGACCCAGCGTGAACCCAGCACCAGGGCTTCCAGCTCTTCCTCGCTGAACATCAGCGGGGGCAGCATGAAGCCAGGGCGCAGCACATAGCCGATACCGGGCTCACCTTCGATATGGGCGCCTTGAGCCTGCAGGGTGGCGATATCCCGATAGAGGGTGCGCAGACTGATGCCAAGCTGGCTGGCCAGCTCTGTGCCTGTGATGGCGTAACGGTGACCGCGCAACAGCTGGAGCAGGGCCAGCAGGCGTTCGGAACGGGACATGGCATGGCTCCTTGGGATCTGCGGTTAGGGTGCCATGTTTGGGCGAGCCGGAACAGGGTGAGAAGAGCGACTCACTCCTTGTTGCCACGAAAAGATCGCCGCCATTCGCTCGGCGAAACCGCGAAGCGGGCCCGAAAATGTTGGCGCAGGGAGGTGGCTGTCTTGAAACCTACCAGTTCGGCGATGCGTTCTATGGGATGGGTGCTGGCTTCCAGCAGCTCCTGGCAGCGCCTGAGGCGCTCGATCAGCAGCCACTCTCCGACGGAGAGGCCGGTTGCCTGATGAAAGCGGCGGGTAAAGGTGCGACGACTCATCAGGCTGTGGGCCGCCAGGCTGTCGAGGGTATGCGGCTCCGGCAGGTGGGCTCGCAGGTGATCGAGCAGCTGGTTCATCCTGGTATCCCGGGTAGAGGCGGAGACCGGCTGCTGGATGAACTGGGCTTGGCCACCTTCCCGGTGGGGCGGGATCACCAGCCGTCGTGCCACCTGGTTGGCAATGGCGCTGCCGTGGTGCTGGCGTACCAGATAGAGGCAACAATCCAGTCCGGCAGCTGTGCCCGCCGAGGTGACCAGCCCCTCATCATCCACATAAAGGGCGTTGGTATCGAGCCGTACGCAGGGAAAGCGGCGGAGGAAATCCTGCTCGTACTCCCAATGGGTCGAGGCCTTGCGTCCATTGAGCAAGCCGGCATAGGCGAGCACATAGGTGCCGAGGCAGAGTCCCACCACCTCAGCTCCTCTGGCATGAGCCGCCACCAGGGCATCGAGCAGTGGCTGGGCCGGGCGTTCTGCCGGGTCGCGCCAGAAGGGAATGATTATGATGTCCGCCTCGGCCAGGGCCTCCAGCCCATGAGGTGCCTGGATGCTGAACCCCTGTGACGAATGCGAGCTGGCCTTGCCATCCCCGGCACAGAGCCTGAGCTCGAACAGGGGCTGGCCCGGCAGTATGTCGCCGAAGATGAGGCAGGGCACTGAGCAGTGAAAGGGGCTGAAGTGGTCGAAGGCCACGACGGCAACTATCGGTATGGGCATGACGCTGGCCTCCTCTTTGCGCGATGAACAACCATGATATGCGCTGGTAGCTGAAAGCCGAAGGGCCATGCTGATGCACGGCCCCAGTCATCACAGCGAGAGCGTGCCGCCATCTTCCGGTACCCGCACCCGATCCGCCATGTCGTGCTCGGCCAGATAGTCGCGCAACTCCTTGCGTGACAGCACGGCATGATTGACCGCCTCCATGTGGCTGGCCAATCAGGGTGGCCTGTGGCGCTGCCTGAGAGACGGCCCGCACATCCTCCTTCCCCATGATGATGGAACCCAGCCCCGGCACCTGGGCATCGCCACAGTTGAGGATGATCACCTCAGGCCCGTGTCGTCGCAGGCTCTGTGCGACCATCTCGTTCCAGACGGTATCACCTGCCAGATAGAGGGTTTTCTCTTGCGGGTGGGAGAAGACCACACCACACACTTCACCCAGCCGCTCGGCCAACACTGCCATGACCTGATCGTTGCCGTGTTGCCCCTCGGTCTGTTGCAGGCGGATACCGGCAAATTCGACCTGCTCGCTCAGCAGGCGCACATCTTTGAAGCCACAGGCACGTATGGTGTCGGCATCTTTCTGATGTTGCACAAACAGCGGCAGATGTTTGGGGAGCTGTTGCTGAGCGACCGGGTCCCAGTGGTCCAGGTGATCGTGGGTGACGATCACCGCATCCACATCGAGAATCTCCGCCAGGGGCAGGGGTAGCTCGACCAGGGGGTTGTGCAGGTGGCAGTTGGCTGTTCCTGCGAAGGCGGGCAGTGTCCCCTTCGCTGCCAGCATGGGGTCGATCAGAAAGCGGGTACCGGCATAGTCGATCAGCAGGGTGGCGTTGCGAACCTGGGTAATCTGCATTGTGTAGCTCCGTGATAATGGCGAGATGTGCAACCAGTATGACGGGGGATGCGGGCAGCCATGAGTGGCCCGCGGGTCGATTATCGATCCTATCGGGCCAGGTGAACGAGACGACTGTGTGCCGGGCAAATTCTAAAAATTTTTTTGATTTTCGCCCTTGAAAGCAAAAAGCTGGCCCCTATATAGGTAACAAGGCCGGAACGCTCGACAGAGGTTTCGACCAGGAGCCCGTCCAACAGGAGGGTAAATAATCCGTTATCGCTCACAAGAGGGTAATACTATGCGTTCTATCGATTTTTCCCCGCTCTATCGTTCTGCCATCGGTTTCGATCGTCTGGCCAATCTCATCGAATCTGCGGCCAGCAATGGCAATGCCGGTTATCCCCCCTACAACATCGAGCAGCTGAGTGACAACGACTACCGTATCAGCATGGCGGTGGCTGGCTTTACCCAGGAAGAGCTGGAGCTGAGCTTCCAGGAAAATCTGCTGACGGTGAAGGGCAGCAAGCAGGCAGAGTCCGATCGCAACTACCTGTATCAGGGCATAGCCGAGCGAGGCTTCGAGCGTCGTTTCCAACTGGCCGACTATGTGCGAGTGAAAGGGGCTGATCTGAAAAATGGCCTGCTGCACATCGAGCTGATGCGAGAAGTACCCGAGGCGATGAAGCCACGCAAGATTGAGATCAACGGCTAACGCCTGATTTGAATCCATTTTTACCAAGCTTCCCGGGTGCCGATGACGGGCCTGTGGAAATGAAAACCTGTTGCTTATTAGAAGGATAGGATTATGCGTAACCTCGATTTTTCTCATCTCTATTCCAATGCCGTCGGCTTTGAGCGGATGGCCCGTGAGCTGGAGGGCCTGTTTGAACAGAAAGCAGCAGCCTATCCCCCTTACAACATCGAAAAGCGGGAGCACGACAGCTACCGCATCACGCTAGCGGTGGCAGGTTTTGAGCGCGAAGAGCTGGAGCTGGAAACCGAAAACGGCACCCTCAAGGTGAAGGGGCGCAAAGCAGCTGCCGGTGAGCGTCAGTTCCTCCATCAGGGTATCGCAGAGCGTGACTTCGAGCTCGCCTTCAAGCTGAGTCAGCACGTTGAGGTGCAGGGCGCCAAACTGGAACATGGCCTCTTGACCATAGATCTGGCTCGCGAGCTGCCCGAGGCGCTCAAGCCTCGTGCCATCGAGATCGGCAAACCCGATCAGCTGGCGCTGCCCAACTAAGTGACAAGAGATGAAAAAGGCCTGCGATTGCAGGCCTTTTTGTTTTTGGCAGGCTTGATCAGCGAGCGTAGAGAGTATTGATTTCGTCCGCAAGGATGGCAATGCCACGGCGCACCAGCTCCTCGCTCTGGGAGTAGTTGAGGCGGATGCACTCCTGGCTGTGGCGCCACTCCGGGTCATCAATGCCGGGGAAGAAGTAGTGACCAGGCACGATCAGCAGATTCTTGGCCTTCAACCGTTCATACAGCTCCTGGCTGTGGATCGGCAAGCCTTCGAACCAGAGCCAGAGGAAGAGGGCGCCTTCCGGCTTGTGGATATGGAAGCGCGGGTCCGGGATGGCGTTTCGCAGCAGTTGCACGGCGAAGTCGGCCTTCTGCTTGTAAAAGGGTTTCACCACTTGTTCGCTCAGGGCAATGATCTCGCCGCTCTCGATCATGGGGATTGTGATGGCGGGCCCCAGGCTGCCCGGCGCCAGGTTGATGATGCCGCTCAGGTTGGTGATGGCCTGGATGATCTTCTCATCGGCGATGACGATGCCACAGCGGGTGCCTGGCAGTCCCAGCTTGGAGAGGCTCATGCAGAGGATGGTGTTGGCGTTCCAGAACGGCTTGGCTTCGCTGAAGATGATGCCGGGAAAGGGCACACCGTAGGCATTGTCGATCAGCAGCGGTATGCCCCTGTCGCGAGCGATCTGATCGAGGTGTTCAATCTCTTCATCGGTCAGCACGTTGCCGGTCGGGTTGGTCGGACGAGAGACGCAGATTACGCCGATATCGTCGCCCACCTGCAGGCTTTCGAAATCCACATGGTATTTGAACTGGCCATCGGGCAGTTTCTCTATGGTGGGTTTGTACGCCACGAAATAGTCATCAGCCAGTGCCGAGTCGGCATAGCCAATGTATTCGGGCGCCAGGGGGAAGAGTACCTTCTTCTTGCGGCCATCTGCGAACTCACCGGCCAGCAGGTTGAACAGATAGAAGAAGGCATTCTGGCTGCCGTTGGTCAGGGCGATATTGCGGGACGTGATATTCCAGCCGAGCTCCTTGCTGAGCAGGGTGGCCAGCGCCTTGGTGAACCTGTCTTTGCCTTGGGGACCGTCGTAGTTGGCCATGGCTTTGACCAGTTCGCCATTGTCGAGCAAGTTTCTGGCTTCGGTTTGAAAGCGCTCCAGCATGGCGGGGATCGGAGCCGGATTGCCGCCACCCAGCATGATGGCGTCCGGATTGGTCAGCCCCTGATTAAGGTCATCCATGAGTTGGGTAATGCCGGCGTGGCGAGTGAACTTCTCGCCGAACAAGGAAAATTCCATTCGGTGACGGATCCAGAGTCAGTTACGGGGATGTAGCACCATAGCTCAGTTTAAAAGCGGGTGTCGATCAAAATAACGGGACGTTCCACGTGGAACATGACTCAATAATCGAGCATGGTAAAAAATACCATTAATGGGTTTAAAAATGACCACGCATGATGTTTTGTGCGACGTACCTTGGTGTCATAAGAAGATAAATTTAAACAAATTCATAATCTTATGTATTTTTTGAGGATTGGCACGACTATTGGAATAGCTATCTGGTCATCTCAACCATACCGGAGCAAGCCAGATGAAAACCCTGATCGCCACCCTGATAATGAGCACCCTCAGCCTGAATGTTATGGCAACTGAAAACCCCAGACCCGAACTGGATACCGCCAAACTGGGACAGGAGATGCTGGCCCAGCAGCAGGAAGCATCCCGGGCTGTGGTGCTGGATGCCCTCAGCAACTTGAAGCCACTGGCGCTGGACACCCTGGTGGTGGAAGCTAGCTCGGCCGATGCGACTCACCCCGAGAGTTGAGATGGCGCAGGGGAGTTTGCCCCGTATGCTGCTTGAAGAAGCTGATGAAGGCGCTGTCGCTGGAGAACTCCAGCGAAGCCGCTACCCGACTGATGGGCACAGCCTCGGCCAGCAGCTCCATGGCGCGCAGCAGACGCCACTGCTGGCGCCATGCCTGATAGCTCATGCCGGTTTCCCGCATGAAGATACGACCTATGGTCTTGTCACTGGCACCCACCCGTTCGGCCAGCCGGTTGAGCCGATCGGGCAGGGTGTCCCCCCGTTTTACCTCCTGTAACCAGACTGCCAGGCGAGGGTCTGCCGGCAACGGCAGCTGCCAGGATTGTCGCGGCGCTTGCGCCAGCTCCTCCATGAACAAGGCCAGCGTCCGGCTCTGCTCCACTTCCGGTTTATCCCATGACCAGAGCGCCATTCGCTCTATAACCTCCCGCAGCAGTGGATTGACAGCGATCACCTGCACACTGGCTGGCAGCTCTGGTTGTGGCATGAAGTAGAGGGATCGGTAGGCCACCACGCCGCGCATCAAGACCCTGTGGGGCGTACCCGCCGGCAGCCAGGCTGCCCGGCTGGGTGGCAGCAGACAGACCCGATTGGCCAGCTCTATGCTCATGCAGCCAGCCTGGGCGAACAACAGCTGATGGCGTTGATGCTGATGCAAGCCTGAGTCGTGCCAACCCAGTGCAGAGGCTATGCCGATCACGCTGCCAGTCAGGCGGTCGGGATCAAAGGGGTGATCGGGAAGAATAAAGGCCATATGTCTGATTGTTGATGTTTATAGTCTTGCTTATTGTAATCAGACATTTCGTATCTCTCTAGACTGGCAACCTCTCGTCAAGGAGGTTTGTCATGAACAACAAGTTGCCACCGCTCTGGCTGGTGGTGGGATTGATGATGTTTCCCCAGATAGTGGAGACCATCTACAGCCCTGTGCTGACGCATATTGCCAGTCAGTTCAGGGTGAGTGACGGGCAGGCGTCCCAGACACTGTCGGTCTATTTTCTGGCGTTTGCGGTAGGGGTTGTCTGTTGGGGTCGCCTCTGCGATCTGATCGGGCGGCGTCCGGCCATGCTGGCCGGTCTGCTGACCTACGGGGCTGGCAGTCTGCTGGCATTGCTGGCCAACCAGTTTGAAACCCTGCTGCTGGCCCGGATCATCTCGGCCTTTGGCGCCGCCGTGGGATCTGTCGTGACCCAGACCATGCTGCGTGACAGTTATCAGGGCAGCGATCTGGCCCGTGTCTTCTCCGTGATGGGGGTGGCTCTGTCCATCAGCCCTGTGTTGGGGCTGGTGAGCGGCGGTCTGTTGGCCGAGCAGTTAGGCTATCTCGGTGTCTTCAGCGGCTTGCTGGTGCTGGCCCTGGGATTGACGGTGATCGCCAGCTGGCGTCTGCCTGAAACCCGTCCTGCCATCACTACCAGGGTGGCTCTCTGGCCACTGGCGTGCCGGATGGCAAGGGATGGAGGGCTCTGGCGCAGCGCCCTGCTGGTCGCTCTGTTCAATACCATGCTGTTTGGCTACTACAGCCTGGCACCGTTTCTGTTTGCCGGATTGGGATTGAATGCCAGCGAGTTCGGCTATTCCGGCCTGGTGTTGGCGATAGGGACTCTGATCGGCAGCCTGCTGAACAAGCGCTTGTTGGGCAAGGGCTGGCAGTCGATGTCGCTCATCCGGTTGGCCACGTCGCTGGCGCTGGGGGCGGGGGTTGCTGTGTGGGTGAGTCAGGATTCGCTCTGGTTCCTGTTGCCCATGATGGGGGTGGTCGTGGCCTTTGGTATCGCCATTCCCAATGTGCTCAGTCAGGCCTTGCGGACTTATCGGGAGGTGGCAGGCAGTGCGGGTGCTCTGTTCGGGCTGGCCTACTACCTGTTGCTCAGTCTGGGGTTGGCACTGGCGGCCGGTTTGCAGGATCTGGGCATGCTGCTCTTTGGCTGTGGCCTCTTGGCCGTACTGTGCAGCGGACGGCGTTCCACGTGAAACATCAGCTGCCGATAAAGCGGTAGCCGATGCCGGATTCGGTTTCAATCAGGCTGGGTTGTTGGGGATTATCCCCCAGCTTCTTGCGCAGGCTGGCGATGACGATACGCAAGTAGTGGGTATCTTCCTTGTGGCTTGGCCCCCAGATGTCGTTGAGCAGCTGGGTCTGCATCACCAGCTTGCCCGGGTGGCACACCAGCGCCTGCAGCAGGGCAAACTCCTTGCGAGACAAGGGAATTTCCTCATCATGCAGGCTCACCTTGTGGCTGCTGGCGTCTAGGGTCAGGCCACATTGCGGGAAGTGGCGGCGTTCGCCGCTGCTGACTCCGGCCCGTTGGCGCAGTAATACCCGGATGCGGGCCATCATCTCCCCAATGCCGAACGGCTTGCTCATATAGTCGTTGGCGCCGGCATCCAGCAGTCGCACCTTCTCCTGTTCCGAATCCCGCGCTGACAGTACCAGCACCGGATTCTGGTGATGCTCGCGAATGGCTTGCAGTATCTGAATGCCATCCCCATCCGGCAGGCCGAGATCCAGGATCACCAGATCGGGATTGAGATGGCGATACAGCTCCAGCCCTTCATTGACCCCTACCGCCTCGCTGACCTGATGCCCTTCGGCAATCAGGCTGATACGCAGAAAGCGGCGAATCGCCGCTTCATCATCTATGACCAATATGTGAGCCATCTAGTCTCCTGAGGCGAACATTGGGGGAGGGCTGAGGCGAGGGAAAATAGCACTCTCTGCCATCGCTGTGAGCCATATGCGGACCATTATACCTCAGGTGCGTTGAGGGCAAGCGGCAGCGAGATGCGCATGCAGGTGCCGTTGCCATTGGGACCGGAGAATGCCCAGATACGGCCGCCATGGGCCTCTATCATAGCGCGAGAAATGGCGAGGCCAAGCCCGGTGCCTCGACTGCCGCAATCGCCGACAGGCTGGGTGTAGAACAGATTGAAGATCTTGTCCCGGTCCGACTCGGCGATGCCGACCCCGATATCTATGATGTCGAGGATGAGGTCCGGATCCGCCAGCATCACCTTGAACTCTATGGGGGTGCCGGCCGGTGAGTAGCGGGAGGCATTGTCGAGGATATTGACCAGCACCTGCTCGATAAGGGCGCCGTGCACATAAAGCTGGGGGATCTGCTGATCGAAGTGCACCAGCAGCTTGTGCTGACGCCAGGAAGACTCCAGCCGCTTGCGGGCACTCTCCACCAGATCGGCCAGGTCGACCCAGTCGCGTTTCAGCTGGAAGTCGGGTGAACCGATGCGGGTCATGTCCAGCAGGTTCTGCACATAGCTGTGCAGGCGGCGCGCCTCGTCCTGCACCGAATGGAGCAGTTCGCTGCGATCCTCCGGGCTGATCCTGTCACCGTACTCCAGCAGGGTGCTGCCAGCCCCCATTATGGTGGCGAGCGGGGTTTTCAGGTCGTGAGAGACAGACGAGAGCAGGGCGGCGCGCATCCGATCCGTCTCTGCCTGCAACTGGCTGTCGGCCAACCGTTCGTTGAGATCGATCCGGGCCAGGGCCGCTCGGATGTCGGTGAGCAGGGCTTGCAGCTGGTGCTCGGCAGAAGAGGAGAGCGGATTGGTCAGCAGGATGCCCAGCACCAGCTCATCGGTGAGATGGTGATATTGCGCGTCGGCGGCATTGAGCGTCGCCGTGTGGGCTCCGGCACTCTGTTTCTGGGCCAGACACCAGTCGATGGCGGCTTTGTCGGTCTGGCCAGGCTCAATTTTTTCCGAACCAGCCCTGTGTTGATAATGCTGGTCGAGGGCAAAGACGGGTTGAGCCAGGGCCAGGGAGATGGCCTGGGTGCCTTGCCTGAGTACCTCTTCCGGACTGCTGGCGGTGGCCAGCCCCTGGCTCAGCGACAGCAGGGCGTTGCCGAGCTGCTGGGTTTCGCGCAAGCCCACCAGTTGCTGCCGCTGGCGGGAGGCGAGCCGTCCTGCCGTCATACCGACGATAAGCAGTACCAGCAAGGTGAGCAGGTCACTGTGTCTTGCCACGCTCAGTGAAAAATAAGGGGCGGTAAAGAGCAGGTTATGGCCGACAAACCCCAGCACGGCCGCCAGAATGGCGGGCACCAGGCTGGTGGTGAGTGCCGTCGCCAGCACCCCCAATACGAACAGCAGCGGCAGGGAGGCAGGGGGCAGCCAGTGAGAGAGTCCCCAGGCGGCAGCCGATGTCAGCCCCATTATGGTCACTGCCAGCAGACTCTGGCGAATGTCCTTGGGGTGAAGCGGCTGCAATCCTATGCCGGGTTTGCGCTTCTCGGTATCCACCAGCGTGATTTCGAGCCCTTGTGCCTGTTTGAGCAGGTGTTGCACCAGGGAGCGGCGCCAGGGGGCCTTGTGGGGTTTGCCGAGCAGTAGTTGTGAGACCTGTTGCTGCTCGGCCGTTTCCAGCAGGGTACTGGCTACCGCCGGGCTGGAGAGGGTCAACACCTTGGCCCCTAGGTGGGAGGCCAGCGCCAGTGCCTGCTCCAGCTCGGCGGAGCGTTGTCCCTTGCTGTCGATATGGACCACCAGCCAGGGCAGCTGGCGGCGCTGGGCGAAACGGTGGCCGTAGCGCACCAGTGCAGAGCCGTGCTGATCACCGAGGCAGACCATCAGCTTGCCTCGCAACGGCAGCGTTGTCTTGCCTGCGGCTTGCCACTGCAGTTGCAGATCCCCCTCCACGTGGCTGGCGGCGGTCTGCATCGCCAGCTCGCGCAAGGCGGTCAGGTTGTTGAGGGAGAAGAAGGACTGCAGGGCGGCCTTGGCCTGATGGGGCACATAGACCTTGCCCTCCTTGAGTCGGCCGAGCAACTCCTTGGGGGGCAGGTCGATCAGCACTATGCTGTCGGCCTCCAGCAGCACCTGATCGGGCAGGGTCTCCTTGACCCTGACACCGGTCAGTTGCCACACCAGATCGTTGAGGCTCTCGAGGTGTTGCACGTTGAGGGTGGAGTAGACATCGATGCCGGCACCGAGCAGCTCCTCCACATCCTGCCAGCGCTTCTCGTGGCGGCTGCCGGGGGCATTGCTATGGGCCAGCTCATCCACCACCACTATGGCGGGTTTGCGTGCAAGCAGCGCATCCAGATCCATCTCCTCCAGACGTTGCTGGCGGTGGAGATGGAGTTTGCGTGGCTGGATGGCAAGCTTGTCGAGCAGGGCCAGAGTCTCCTGACGGCCGTGGGTTTCCACTACGCCGATCAGGATATCGACCCCCTCTCTTGCCTGCTCACGCACTGCCTGCAGCATGGCGTAGGTCTTGCCTACGCCGGGTGCGGCACCGAGGAATACCTTCAGCTTGCCCTTGTGTTCTTGCTCCAGGCTCGCCAGCAAGGCGTCGGCCCTTGCCTCATCACGCATCCCGGTGCTCCCGCTCCAGACCTGCCGCCTTTACCTCATCACGCATTATTGTCCTTATCGAGCAACCGCTGGCTCAGTTCGAAAATATGGGTCATCGCCAGCCGCATGTGCCGGACTTTGCCTCCATCAGGCATCCTTGCCCTGATCGAGCAACAGATTCAGCTGAAGGATATTGACCACTTGCGGGCCAAGGATACCAGCTTGTGTCGCCGACTTGACCTGCTCCGTCAGCAAGGCGGGGTCCAGCCCTCGCTGCTTGGCCACTCTGTTCACCTGAGCCAGCACGGCATCCACCGGCAGATGGGGGTCGAGGCCTGAGCCGGAGCGGGTCAGCATGGCGGGTGACTGGGCATCACCCTGTGCCTTGGCGAACTCGCTACGCAATGGTGAGCTGACGCCCAGATTGCTGCCGCCGCCACCTATGGTGGCGAAGTCACTGGCGGAAGGACGGGAATGAAAGTACTCGGCCCGCTCGAATTTCTGCGCCAGCAGGGCGCTGCCGACAAACTCTTGCTTCTTGTTGGTCAACTGGCTGCCATTGGCCTGCCAGGGAAACAGCAACTGGGCCACACCTGTCACTGCCAGGGGATAGCCGACGCCCAGCAACAGGGTCAGGGTCAGCAGGGTTCTGATTGCGATCATGATTTTCTTGCTCCAAACAGGTTGATGGGATGCAAGCCTGGCTTGCACCCCGCTATGTCGTTACACCAGACCCAGGCCTGTGATGACCAGGTCGATCAGCTTGATGCCGATAAAGGGCACCAGCAAACCACCGACACCGTAGATCAGCAGGTTGCGGCGCAGCAGGCTGGCAGCCGAACCTTTCAGATCGACACCGCGCAGGGCCAGCGGTACCAGCGCCACTATGATCAGGGCGTTGAAGATGATGGCCGACAAGATGGCGCTTTCGGGGCTACCCAGCTGCATCAGGTTCAGCGCACCCAGTTGCGGATAGGCTGCGATGAACAGAGCCGGCAGTATGGCAAAGTACTTGGCCACGTCGTTGGCGATGGAGAAGGTGGTCAATGCTCCCCGGGTCACCAGCAACTGCTTGCCGACCAGTACCACGTCCAGCAGCTTGGTGGGGTTGGAGTCGAGATCCACCAGGTTGCCCGCCTCCTTGGCGGCCTGGGTACCCTCGTTCATGGCCAGACCTACGTCAGCCTGTGCCAGCGCAGGCGCATCGTTGGCACCGTCACCGCACATGGCAACCAGACGTCCGTCCGCCTGCTCCTGGCGGATATATGCCAGCTTCTTCTCCGGCGTTGCTTCTGCGATAAAGTCATCCACCCCGGCTTCGGCAGCGATGGCGGCGGCGGTCAGCGGGTTGTCACCTGTGATCATCACGGTGCGGATCCCCATGTGACGCAGGATCTGGAAGCGGGCCTTGATGCCGGGTTTGATGATGTCCTTGAGGAACACGACTCCCAGCAGCTTCTCGTGGGTGCAGACCAGCAGCGGCGTGCCGCCCTGGCGAGCTATGTGATCCACCGACTTGAGGATTACCTCTGGCACTGCCTTGCGGTCGAGAGAGAGGTAGTTGAGCACCGCATCCACAGCCCCCTTGCGATATTGGTGACCGTTGCGATCCAGACCGCTCAGGCGGGTCTCGGCACTGAAGGGGATCACCTTGTCGCTCTCCAGCTGGCTCGGTTTGGCCATGCTCTTGCCCGCCAGGGTTAGGATGGACTTGCCCTCCGGCGTATTGTCGCCAAGGGAGGCCAGCATGGCCGCCTGGGCAAGCAGGGAGGGATCCACCCCTGGTGCCGGGATCAGCTCGTCTGCCATGCGGTTACCGAAGGTGATGGTGCCTGTCTTGTCCAGCAACAGGGTGCGCACGTCACCGGCGGCCTCCACGGCACGGCCTGATTTGGCTATCACGTTCAGCTTCACCAGCCGGTCCATACCGGCGATACCGATGGCGGAGAGCAGACCGCCTATGGTGGTCGGTATCAGAGTGATGAAGAGGGCGATCAGATAGAGCCTGGGTACCTGGGTGCCGTTGTAGTTGAGGAACCAGGGCAGGGTCGCCACCACCAGCAGGAAGATCAGGGTCAGACCCACCAGCAGGGCGTCGAGCGCCATCTCGTTCGGGGTCTTCTGGCGCTTGGCTCCTTCGACCAGGGCTATCATCCGATCCAGCGTGCTTTCACCCGGATTGTTGCTGACGCGTACCCAGATCTCGTCAGAGACCACTGTGGTGTTGCCCGTCACGCCACTGCGGTCGGTGCCGGATTCGCGGATGACGGGGGCAGATTCCCCCGTGATGGCGGCTTCGTTGACCGAGGCGATACCGGCGACCACTTCACCATCGGCCGGGATCATCTCACCGCTGCGTACCAGCACCAGATCGCCTTTCAGCAGGCTGGTGGCAGGCACCCATTCGCCCTGACCATCTTTGGCATCGGTCACCCGACGTGCCTTGAGCTGGCTCATGCCCGCCTTCAGGCTGTCGGCTCTCGCCTTGCCACGACCTTCGGCCAGGGTCTCGGCGAAGTTGGCAAACCAGAGGGTCAGCCACAGCCAGGCGGTCAGCTGCCAGGCCAGACTGGGGGCGACCCCAGACAAGGGCTGCCCCAGCAGGGACTCCACGGTTGCCATGACGGCAGCCAGCCAGAGCGTGAACAGAATAGGGCTGCCAAACAGTGCCTTGGGATTGAAGCGGTAAAGCGCTTCGGCCATGGCCTGCACGATTTGTGAGCGTTGCTTTTTACCCTTCACCTTGTCGGCATGGGTTGTGATGGATATGGACTTGCTCATTGAAAAGCTCCCAGTATCAAATAGTTGACCATTGGCATCTGTGATGTGATCGCGCTGGCGTCGTTCATCAGAACGCTCCCTGCATCAGACTCAGATGCTCGGCTACCGGTCCCAGCGCCAGTACCGGCAGGAAGGAGAGGCCACCAATCAGCAGCACTGTGATGATCAGCAAGGTAATGAACAGCGGGCCGCGGATCGGGAAGTCACTCTCACCCGTCTCCTGGCGCGGGGCGCGGGCGAGCTGACCTGCGATGGCCAGCACAGGGATGATGTAACCGAAGCGACCGAGCAGCATGGCCAGGCCGATGGCGATGCATTGCCAGCTATCGGCGGCTGCGAGACCAGCAAAGGCGGAGCCGTTGTTACCCGCGGCCGAGGCATAGGCATAGATCAGCCGTGACAGCCCGTGGGGGCCTTCATGACCTATGATGGTGCTGGCATCCGGCATCAGCAGCGTCACCCCGCCGATCACCAATACCCCGGCTGGCATCACCAACATGCTGGCGACAACCCATTTCATCTCAGTGATACCGAGGCGCTTGCCCAGATAGGTCGGGGTGCGCCCCACCATCAGGCCGCAGAGGAACACGGTCAGCAGCACGAACAGCATCATGCCGTAGATACCGGCACCCACACCGCCAAAGACCACTTCACCGAGCAACATGTTGAACATGCCGACCATGCCGCCGAGGGGGGTGAAGCTGTCATGCATGGCGTTGACCGACCCGTTGGAGGCAGCTGTGGTGGCGACTTCCCAAATGCTGGAGAGCACAGGGCCGAACCGGCTCTCCTTGCCTTCCCAGTTGCCCACCTGAGTTGTGAGTTGAGTCAGGTTCGGGTCCGGCTTCATCTCCTGAGTAACAGAGATACTTAGCCCCAGTACGAACAGCAACGCCATGGCGGTGAGGATGGCGCGGCCGTGGCCCGTGTCCTTCACGTAACGGCCCAGTGTGCAGACCAGCGCGGCGGGAAGGGTCAGCAGGGCGACCATCTCCAGCCAGTTGGAAAGGGCTGTCGGGTTCTCGAACGGATGAGCCGAGTTGACACCGAAGAAACCACCACCGTTGGAACCGAGCTGCTTGATGGCGATTTGCGAGGCCGCGGGGCCCAGCGGCAGCAGTTGCTCCTGACCTTCCAGGCTATGGAACGGCAGATAGGCAGACAGGCTCTGGGGCACACCCTGCCACACCAGCAGCAGTGCCATGATCAGCGCCATCGGCAACAGTACATAGAGGCAGAAGCGCACCAGATCTTGCCAGAAGTTGCCTAGATGAATGGTCTGCTGGCGGGAGATACCACGAAACAGGGCGACGGCAACGGCTGCACCAGTACCGGCGGAGACGAAGTTCTGGGTGGTAAGCCCCACCATCTGGCTGAAGTAGGAGAGGCTGGCCTCACCGGAATAGGCTTGCCAGTTGGTATTGGTCATGAAGCTGACCGCTGTGTTAAAGGCCAGTTCCCAGTTCAGCCCTGGCAATTGCAGCGGGTTGAGGGGAAGCAGGCCTTGTGCCATCAGGATCAGGAACAGCAGACCGAAACCGGCACCGTTGAAGGCCAGCAGGCTGAGGGCGTAGGACTTCCAATCCTGCTCCCGTCCGTCCGTGCCGCAGCAGGCCAGGGTAGCGCGCTCGATCGGCGACAGCCAGCGGCTCTTGCCTTCAAACACCCGATATATATAGCTGCCAAGCAGGGGTGCTGGCAGCAGGACCAGCAGCACAAAGGCTACCGGATAGATCACTTCTTGCCACATATCAGATCCCTCACTCGTGGCTGCGCGTTAAAGCGCGCAACAGATAACCCATCAGGGCGAGGACCAGCAGCAGATATAGCCAATTCATATCGACTCCATTGAAATAATTAGCTGCAAGAGTCGACGTAAAACAGCATCGACTCCGTTGGTGTAGTTGACGCTGAAAGGGTATGTAAAACAGGCGTAAAGGCGCCATAAAGCGGCATGGGGCGGGCGTAAAATCGGCGTAAAAAGCGAGGGTTTTACTGGGCTACGGAAGGAAGGACATGAAAAAACCGGCTGTGGTAGCCGGTTTACTCTGTACTTGGCGCATGGTCACGAACTACCTACACAGACAGATTCTGAAATTTATCTGGAAAGACTTATATGGTAAGGAATGATGACTGTTTCCAGAAAAAATGAAAATTTTGCTATTTTTCCTAATTTTCAACTTTTGATAGTACCATTTTTCCAGAAAAATCACCTCCAATAGATGATGACCCCTTTCACTTTGCGAACAAGTACATTAGTTGAATCATGAATTGTACTGCTTCAATCTTGGATACTAATACCGTAAACAGACCTGACATATCTGTCATACCTCAAGCAACTAGATCGAGCTAGTAGCCGTTGTACGTTGACATCATGGAAACCACCTTCAGGACTCGAAATTCTGAACTGAGACAATAGAACTTGGTCAGTAACCTGCTCAAGGTGCCTCATAAGGTCAGAAGCTTGTCCAGCTAAGTTGGCTAAATTACTAGGATCGCGGTTATTGCTCACAACCATCTTATCCATGGTTTTAAGCCATTTTCTAGCAGTGGAAAAATCACCTTGAGATTTTCGAAATGTATCTAAAATTTTCTCGTCAATCGGTACTGCTCTAAAAGCAGTATGAGAATCATTCCATGGATAATTTACAATTCCTTGCGATCTATGTTGAGCAGCCATCAGCTCCTTCCATCTTGAGCCACTGTCAGTAACTATGACTGAACCCGTTACTTGCGCAATTAATAATGCCATTTCATAGTTGGGCCCCATTCTGGATAGCATGATCTGTCCACTATCCTTAATATTGGCCTGTTGTAGAATCACAAGTGGTGATGATTCTGCCTCCTGCTCGAATAGATCAATCATTTGAGTTGCATGATCGTTATCAAGTCCAAATTGATTCATCAGAAACTGAATTTTTTCCTCTCTGGGAAGCATATATGTTGAGTTCAATAAGTCTTCAATACACATTTGAAAATGTAGCAGACGATCCTGTTCATTTAGAATGCCTTGCTCCATGCCTCGTTTACTCGATATATCCATCACGGCACTCATTAGAGGCATGTCAAACTCGGCTGGATCAGGAATCAAATTAACCAATCCAAAATAAATATAGGGCTCCAATTGAAGCATAAATAATAAATCTTTTAAGGCTTGATATTTGTATTTTGATGGATTGTCTATTGGACTAAATTCTGGCCTGACGTTGTTAGGATTGGTTATTGGTGTCTCAATTAGAAGTTCATCAAACATTGATGCCATTGGTAATGCATTAATACTAATAGTCCGAATATCTAGTGAGCCGCTGTATAAACCTCTAAATTTTCCATCAGACTTTGGCAGTAGTGAATAAACATCGGTTTCGCGAGGCCACAAAATAGAATAGAACTCATAAATTTTTTTAATATGATTGTCCGAAAGTTCTTTTCTTACATCTAGCAATGTTTTTCCGCTATCGAGTCCGAGAACATCACGGATGCATTTGCAAAACATCAAATTCCGCTCTCGGATACTGACAACACTCCATGTTGTGCGTAATTCAAAAGGGATATTTAGACAACAGCTTTTATATTTCTTACCACTTCCACAACCACAAAAATCATTACGACCTAAGTGAGTTTCATCAATATTTTTATTTAGGTATTTGTTTTGTGGTGTTGTTCTACCAAATGCATCCTGATAGTGAACTGTTCCATCTTCAAATTGAGCATACATTTCTCTACCAAAAAACACCCCTTTTTTCGGTGGTAACAATACGTGCCTTAAATACGCCCAGTCACAAGTAATACTGCGTTCTGGGTATAGCCAATCTTCACTACCTGCCGCAACTGACACATGTGCTCTACTTTTAATGATGTAGTTTATTTTTGTGACTTCATCCGCAGTTAGTTTTCGTGTATTAATAAATTCAATCGTGTTGACCATGCTATGACGCATTCGCGCTGGATTAGTGCGTAGTTCAAGGGGGTTTACGTTTTCAGGATCCTGAGCATATTCAAGATTTGTTAGAATCAGGCAACGATTTTTATCTAGTGGAAATATAGTTTGAGAACCTTTTAGCGCAATATCAGGATCATTCGGATAATCACATAACTCCGAATCAGGTGGACAGGCATAATTATAAATGGTGATCGGGTGGTCTGATAGTACGAATTTAACATCTGAATTTTCAGCTGACACCAGCTCTCGAACACCTTCTGCCCACAACGTACAGTGTATAGAACGCAATAACTGCATTTCAGTCATTAACTGTAGCTGGTTAAGTTCATGGTATTTGCTTCTAATCCAGTCCAAACCTTTTGGTGTGCGAAGCTTCTGTGCATCTAAGTAAATAAAGAAATCGTTAAAATTATTATGCCACTCGGCCTGATCGTCGGTTAGAAATGCGCGAATGGCTTTGGAACCATTATCGTCTATTGGGCCAAATAACTTCCGCTCTATATCATCGCTCACATCTTCACCGAAGAATGTTGAATAGAGATGTTCTCCATAGAACTGTTGAGCTGGGGTATGCCATTTTTTAAATGTTTTCACTTTCACCTCACCATTTGGTAAGGGGAACTCCCGACGAGTTAAGTAGCAGAGCTGGTCATCACGATCTCTCATGAAACCTTTCTGATGCCATTGTGGGATGTAATGGTTGTTTTTAGTTATCATCCGACCAACCTCAAAATTAATTATTGTATTGCTGTGATCATGCCGCGTTTAAATCTAATCAGTTCCTCTTTCAACTCAGCATTTTCGTATTCAAGAACACTGATTTGAGCTAGCGCTTTGACGAGTTTATCATTTAATTGCTGCTGAGCAGCAGCAAACAATGCCAGCTTGTTTTTTTCAGCCTCGTACTTCTCCTTGTAGTTCGTTTTAATTCGCTTTTGCTCGTTGAGCTTGGCTCGCACGGCCTGAATCTCTGGCACTACCAGGTTGCCTCTATCTGTAGAGATCTTTGCTTTGGCGGCTTTTACCTTGGTAACAAACTCAGGGTAGTAATAGCCGCTGCCATTGCCTAGGTTAGCCTCCTCCTCTACAGCTCTGACGCTGAGTTTGCGGCTCTTAGGGATACGTTTAGGCTGACCGTGTATGATGCGTTCCAACGCCGCCTCTAAGATCATTAAGGTGTTCTCGCTTTTGTTCATACTGTCGTTGCCTTAAGTTCTGGCTCAAAGGGGGTAAATATCATGCCAAAGTCTGACATTACATTTTCTGCTGCTCGTATCTGAGTGATGTAATGGCTGCGTTCGGTCACAGAAATATCGTCACCTGACTCCATATAAGCGATTAAACTGCTGTGTTTTTTCTGCCACCATTTGGCTTGTTGCTCGTCAATAATGCTACTGCCAGAACCACAATCTACGCAAAATTGTGGTGTGACCACACCATCCATATCGCAGTCGTATCCCGACTTACAATAGCTGTGCATAGAGCCATGAAGGGTTAGTTTCCCCTCTTTAACCGCTTTGTAAATCACCTCCCAAGAGCCATAAATGGTTGGCACATCACCGCGCATCTTCATAATGGCCTTACCATGGGTTCCTGACAGTGTTTCATCCGAGTGCCATTGCTTGAAAATTTTATTTGCTGTGCATTCGGCATTAATGTCAGCCAACAAGCTACGCATCTTGTCATCAATTTTTAAATTGTGCAGACTAGCTAGTTTTCCGCCATTGGTGTACCACTCCGTCATAGATAAATATAGATGCTTAAACTGTTGCTTAAGCGCAACCAAGGTGCCAAAACGGTTTTTAATGCAATAAAATGCCAGCGTGCGCCGAAATTGGTGTGGAGTCAAAGGCCAAGCTTGCCCTGGTACTACGTCCTCTTTCACGCGTACCAATGATCGAGGGTTAGACATAAGGCATTCTTGGTAGTCGGCTTCGGTAACAGAGAAATCAAACTGCCGACAAAAGCGCTTTAATCGCTCACTCCAATTGTTGATAAGTACAGGAGGTATTGAGCGTTTATATTGATTTAACCATAGTGTATTGGCGTATTTTTCATTCGGGTAGTTAACGTCTTTTCGCCAGTTTTCCGTAAGTACGGTCATCAGTTCAATGGCAGTTTTTGAGGATGCAGCTGTCACCCATGTTTCACGCTTTTCACCGAACTTAAAGCTGTGAGATTGCAGCATGTGGTAATCCCGCCCCTCGAACGTATCTTTGTAGTAACAGCCAGGAGACAGTTTATCCAGTTCCGAGTCTCGCATTCCACTAAAGCCGCCACAGATAATGTAACTTGCGGTGATGAGATTTGATAAGTAACGTTGGAAATGGTCTCCATGCGTTAATTTAATGCTGGGGAGTTTGTTGGCTAAAGTGGATAGAATTTTTCTCTGTTCTTGAGGTTTGTTATCTACGATTGTAGAGGCATATTTATGTCCGTCGATGCTTCCATCAGTATTCATAAAAGCAAATACTGCGCCAAGTTTAATCTTCACATCCAATTCGCGCTTAGCTGCATTATAGTTGTCTTGTAGAGATTTTTCGGTGTCTGCAATGAGTTTCCGGTGTGGGTAAGCGCCCTCTACCAACTCAATCGCTTTACCATAGATGGCATCACATAAGCGCTCTGGAATCACGAGAGTTTGTTGCACTTCCTTCAAACTTAGGGACTTCGATTTTATATTGCTTTTAATAGAAGGTAAGCCCAATTCTAACCTGTGCCACGAGGCAAGGTCTGTCGCAGTATTAATTGAAATAAAAGTTTGTTCGAGAGCGCTTTGGGTGCAATCTCTGGCTATCAAATAATTCTCAAACTCTACCCAGACGTTTGACTGAGATAGTGCGCTTAGGGAGTAGTGATTGCTTTTAAATAAAAATTGGTAAGCGCGTTTAATTGCTGAAAGTCGAGTGTAGACAGTCGAAAATTTCACGGCTTTTTTCTTCTTAAGACTTTTATTAAACAACCAACCATATGTGATCAGTTTAAGCTCTCGTTGCAACTTTGGCGTATGCTCAAACTCTTTAAAATTAAGGTTGTTCGCACTTTTATTTCTAGAAAAGGGCATGCAATTCCAAACGCTTTGTCCAAAGCAGGCGGTAACCTGACCATCTCTGTCTTTGCAGACTGTGACAATATCAAGTTTGTCAAATTGCCCTTCATGGTAGAGTTTGACCACATCGATATCTTGAACTTTATGCTGCTCAGGAAAGTTGCTGGAATAGAGGTGTGATGTTTCCATTATTTTACCTTCTGGGGTGGTTTTGGCAGCAGATTTAAAAGATATGCGCTGTCGTCCCAAGCGGGATGTAAACCCTCGTCATTTAACTTTTCTTCGGCTTGTTTTAGTATCTTTTTATTGATGCTCGGACATATATTTGTATCGATAAAGTTAATGATTTTCTGGAAATTTTTGCGGTAGTGGCTGGCATCCAAGTGCAAATACAGCGACTCCTCAACGCATGTCTTAAACGACAGTAAACACCAAATGTCAGAAACAGACTGCACTATTACTTGGTCAGGACAGCCGAAACAAGCTAGCAGATCAGCGCAGGCTAAACGCTCCCCCTCTTTAAGTAGTCCATGCAGTCGCGCTTTGCGTGAGTATTTTTCAGACTTTTCACCAAAGGGGGCTTTACAACTTCCCCCGTTAGGCGTTCGACTTAAATTGGGGAGGTTAACTTTGTATTCCGCATCAATAACTAGTACCTCAATCCCTAATTTTTTCTGTGCCTCTTTTACGTCGATTTTATTTCTTATCTGCGCTTCACGAATGGACATAGTATCTTGCATCATGCCGTTGTTAGCGATTTTACTCCCTTCGCTATAATGCTTCTTGCGCGTTTTCGGGGTATTGTTGAGCATGAGATCGTTAGCCAAGTCACCTTGATGGTAAGCTGTTAACTGTGCGCCAGTTTCGCGAAAACGGCTTATGACAGGTCGTAAGCGGCGGTTAGTTTGATCGATAAAGGCAAAGTGCTTTTCGACCCATATCCTCAGGAAGGTCTCTAGCATTTTTGATGTTAAAGGTTGTGTTTTTTTTGAGACAGCCGTTTGCAGCAAAGTGGCATTTTCACCATCATGGATAAATTTTGATGCAGTCAGCAACTTATCAAAAAAATCCAAGGCATACTTGGGGATTTCTAATTCATGTCCACCCATCTCAAGTTGGATTGTTTTAAACGCACGGCGCTTAAACGCTGGCATGGTGTACCACACTTCACCGGCCTTTGTTGAGGCGTTGCTTGGCTGTTTTAGTTTGAATAAATCACTGGTGTTGGCGTAAGTGTAGTAAGACAGTAAATAGGTCGCTGCGCACATCATTTTTGTTATTCCTATGGCTAGTGGGTACTGCTGCCCTTGCCACTGGAACGTCATCGTATTTGTTTTGAAGCTACTATTAATATGTTTTTCTGGGTTTTGGATGAACTGTTGATAGGTTTGCTTAAACAACGACCTTAGAAATGGCAGCAATTGATTTAGATCGCTGCGACTATAGGCTTCAAAGGGTTCACGATCACTGCCGTCTCTGACCACTATACTATCGAAATAACTTTCTGGTAGCTCTAGATACTTAGTAAATAACGTCACCATGACTGTACGAGTGCTTTTATAGCTATTGCCTTTGTATTGTCCTTGCATCACTTTAGTATCCAGATAAGACATATAGCCTTCTAAAGATCGTTGGGTAAATGCGGGGGCATTGTTCTCGTCACACCATTTTAGATATTGAGCGGTTTTTACAAATATAGTTTTATGTGAGGCTAGACTTCCGCCCTCTTCAATTTTCTCGTCGAACTGTTCTTTCAATTGGTAAATAATTTGTTTGCGGTTGGCTTCGTTAAATTGCCCACCCTGTTGCAACGCTGCGGTCGAAGGTAATCCCTTGAAAAGGTAGCGATTGAAGTCAGCCCTGTAGTCATCAAGCTGAATACACAACTTGGGGTTCCAACCACTGATGTAGGTAATATTATTCATCGTTACCGCCCAGCGCCTCATGCATGATGCTATCGAGCATCCCAAATTTTATTTTGAACGCCTCCTTTTGTTTTAAGAAACGTAGATATTTCCAAGTGGTTGACTCGTTTTTGTGTCCCATCCAGCCCATTAGCAGCTCCATGCACTCCACGACTGACAAGTTGGCTTCCAACAGGTCATTGAGACGGTAGGTGCCGTAGGTGGAACGCAGATCATGAAAGCGATATATAAATGAGGGATGAAGTTGTTTGAGCTGAGTCCTGAACTCTGTCCACCGAGCCTCGATGGATTTAGCGGTTACGGGATTTCCTTGCTTGCTGACAAAAAGTGGTTCGTGTTTTTTGCACCATTGAAGAGTATCTATAGCCGCTTGATGAAAAGATGCTTGAGGATCGGTCAAGAGCTCAATTTTTTGGTAGAGTTTGGTTAAGCGTTTTAGGCGGCGCTCAGAGGTGCGATATTCATTCAAAACTGCCAACAATTGCGCTGAGACTTCAATCTGTCTTGATTTGCTATATTTGGTTTGAACACCCGTTATTTGTGGTGAGAGTAATAGTTCATAACGGTGTTGGCTTTCAGCCAGTGGTGTGGCCGTATCTAGAACATCAAGGGTTAATGTTGCGACTTCATTAATACGTAACCCGGTATCAATAGATAGCAGCACTTGTAAACGCAGTTCCTCTGCTGTTTGTGGTAAATGCTGGGTCAAGATAGCCAATGATTCACGACTTAATGGAGATAAGGGACGAACGTTTTTGCTGCTCGCGTCACGTGCGACTTTTATCCTCAAATCGCTTGTTTGCACGGTATAGGTGGGGGAGAGATGTGCCAGCATTCCGGTATTTTTTACGGAGACAAATTCAATTGTAAAGGGCGCTTCCTTCTCATTCCTGATTCTGAGGTAGCCATCGTGCATCAACCACTTGTAGTAGTTCACTATATGGTTCATGCGCACACTGGCAGTGCTTTGTGCCAGCTCTTCAAGCTTTACTTGTTTCAGTAAATGAGAACGAAACTGGTACGTGGGCTTTAAACGCTTTACTGGCGGGAAGTAATCCCAGGTCAAGCCGTTATCTTCAAGGAACTGATAGTAGGCGTGCAGAGCCTTGGCACAAGGAGAGAGGTCTTTGGCTTGATTAATGGCCTTTTGATAGAACAGGTAGCTGTTCGCTTCGTGATTAAAGGTGCCATCCTGGTTAAACAGGGTGGGCAAGGAGCCAATGTTGCCACTGATGGGATCGCAAGACAACGCACCTTGGGCATCGGTTTTAAGCTCAGTTTTTGTGCATACGTCTGCTGAGGAAATGAGATAGGACATAAATCTACCTAGAAGATGCCACTGACCATACATACAGTATAGACAGTGGCAGGGTATTTTCCAGATTTACTTATGTGTGTGGGTTGCTTTTTCTACACCGCTACCTAAGGGTAACAAACTCTTCCGCGCTGGTGGGATGAATGGCCACGCAGTTATCGAAATCAGCCTTGGTAGCGCCCATCTTCATGGCGACACCGAAGCCTTGCAGGATCTCGTCCATGGCAAAGCCGATGCCGTGCAGACCGACCACTTTTTCTTCCGGCCCGACACAGACCAGCTTCATGCGGGTGGGTTGGCGATGCTGTGTCAGTGCCGAATACATGGCGGTGAACTGGCTGCGGTACACCTTCACCTGACTCTCGCCATACTCGGCGATGGCCTCTGGCTCGGTCAGGCCTATGGTGCCAATGGGGGGGTGGCTGAACACCACTGTGGGTACCAGATTGTAATCAAGGTGCTCATTGGGCTTGTTGTTGAACAACCGCTCCGAGAGGCGGCGACCTGCGGCGACGGCCACCGGGGTCAGCTGAATGCGACCCGTGTTGTCACCCACCGCATAGATGTTGGCGACGTCGGTGTTCTGGAACTTGTCGGTCGGGATAAAACCCTTGTCGTCCAGTTCGATGCCGGCTGCTGTCAGGTTGAGATTGTCGGTGGCTGGCGTGCGGCCAATGGCCCAGATCAGGCAGTCGACCGTGAGGTGGCGACCATCTTCCAGCTGCAGTGTCAGGCTGTCATCGGCGTTCTTGATCACCGCCTTGGGCGTGGCATGGGTGTGCAGTTTGGGCCCTTCTTGCGCCATGATCTCCACCAGAGTCTCGTGGATCATGGGATCGAAGTTACGCAGCGGCGCGTGTTTGCGAACCACCAGATGGGTTTCACTGCCGAGGGCCTGCATCACGCCAGCAATTTCGACGGCGATATAGCCAGCACCGACCACGGCAACCCGCTTGGGCTGCGCCTGCAGATCGAAGAAACCATCGGAATCTATACCCAGTTCGGCGCCGGGAATAGTGGGTACTTCAGGGCGGCCACCGGTGGCGATCAGTATGTGATCGGCCGTGTATTGTTCACCATTGACCTCGATCGTGTTGCTATTGACGAAGCGGGCGAAGCCTTTGACGATGGTGATCTGGTTTTTGCCCAGCACATTCTGGTAGGACTGATGGATGCGGCCTATATAGGCCTGGCGGGACTCGACCAGCTTGGCCCAGCTGAATTGATTGAGTGTGGTATCGAAGCCGTAATCGGCGCCATATTTCAGGGCATCGGCGATCTGGCCTGCATACCACATGGCTTTCTTCGGTACACAACCGACGTTGACGCAGGTTCCCCCCAACTCTTTGGCTTCAATCAGGGCAACTTTTTTGCCGTACATGGCAGCCCGGTTCGCCGAGGCGATACCGCCACTGCCGCCGCCGATGGCGATATAGTCAAAATGCTGTGCCATTGCGAGATTCTCCGCTCATTAAGAAGGCAATCACAGCATGATGGGGATAAAGCGGCTGGCTCACAAGAGCCAGCACTCAGTTATGTTGGATTGGCAGGCGAATATGGAACTGGGCGCCATTGCCCGGTTCGCTGGCACAGCTTATGCGGCCTTTCAGCAACTGCACCACCAGGTTGTAGATGATGTGGGTGCCGAGCCCGCTGCCGCCCTGGCCTCGCTTGGAGGTGACAAAGGGGTCGAAGATGCGCGGCAGTATCTCCGGCGGTATGCCGCGGCCGTTGTCGCTGTAGTTGATCAGCAGCTCTTCACCCTCTTGTTCCACCTTGATGGTGATCTTCTTGGGCTTGTCCCAATTATCAAAACCATGGTTGATGGAGTTGAGGATCAGGTTGGAATAGATCTGGGTGAAGCTGCCGGGGAAAGAGAAGATAGACAGCTTGGGATCGCACTGGATATCGACTTCGCACTGGGCTTTTTTCAGCTTGTGACCGAGGGAAACCACTACCTGATGCAGGTTGTCAGCGAGGCTGAAGTTGTAGCGTGCTTCCGATGACTGATCGACTGCCACCTGCTTGAAGCTGGCGATAAGCTCCGAGGCGCGTCTCAGGTTGCTCTGCAGCAACTGCATGGATTCATCGAGGTTGACGGTGAACTCATTGAGGTAAGAGCGCGACAGTTGTTTGGAGTCGATATGCAGCTTGAAGTCAGCCACTCGCTCCTGCAGATAGGAGGAAGCGGTGACGCTGATGCCGATAGGGGTGTTGATCTCGTGGGCGACACCGGCCACCAGGGAACCGAGTGACGCCATTTTTTCCGATTCCACCAGGGTTTGCTGGGCCTGTTTCAGATCGTCGTAGGCCCTGCCCAGTTGATTGTTGGCATCGCTCAGGCTGCGGGTCCGTTCCACCACCTTGCCTTCCAGCAGCTCGTTGAGCTGAATGATCTCCCGCTCAACCTTCTTCAGGCGGGTGATGTCATAACCGAATCCGATCAGATACTTGAGGTTGGGCCCTTCGTAGAAGGGGGCGAAGGTCCACTGCAGTACCAGCTCATGGCCCTGCTGGTCATGCATGATGACCTCTTTGTCCTCGATGGCGCCGTGATCGGCCAGGGTCAGAGTCAGGTCTTCCCGCTGCTCCTGGCTGACAAACAGATCCAGCCAGTTGTGCTGCAATATTTCCTGCTGGTGATAGCCGGTCAGCAGTATGGCCGCCGGGTTGATGCTGGCGATGTTGAGATCCGGCTCCATGCAACAGATGACCATGTTGGCCGAGTTGATCAGCGTTGCCGAGAAGTCCCGCTCCTGTTGCAGCTGTTCTGCCGCCTGATGGCGTGCCGCAAACTCATCGTTCAGCCGTGCTCGCATCTGGTTGAGGGTGGCGACCAGGGTATCCAGTTCATCGGGTTTCTTGCGGGGCAGAGGGCGGCCTTCCAGCGTCAGTTCGACAGCCAACCTGTCCAGATTGAATTTTTGGGCGTAGTTGGCGATGCGGTTGAGATGACGAACCACCAGATAGTAAATGATGATCAGGATGCAGAATGAGACCACCAGCGTCTTGATGGTCTGACTGACCAGGATCAGCACGGACTTTTCGATAAGGCGCTGATAGATCTGCTCGAGGGAGGCGGCGACGAAGAGCTTGCCAACCACTTCACCCTGATAGGTGAGGTTGAATTCGCGGGAGATGTCGTAGCTTTCCCGTTCGACCCCCTGTGTCAACAGCGGGACTTCCGAGTTGCCGAGCATCTCCTTGACCATCACGAATTGCATGTTGGGCAGGTTCATGATGCCTTCGATCTGCACCTTGACCTGCTCTTCATCCAGGTTCCACAAACTGGCGGCGATGGGCTGCAGGAAGGAGGCTTCGATCTGGCCGATGCTGTCTTCGATGACGGCAACATCCTTGCGGTAATCCCAGGCAAGCTGAAGCGCCGTAATGATCATCGCCAATACGGTACTGCACACCAGAATATAGGAGAGCAGTCGGTATGAGAGTCCGTTGCGGCCGACGGCCTGCGCGGTCTTGGAGAAGAGTCCTGACATGGCGTCCTTGCGGTCTGGATATATTGCCATTTAGTTTAACTGCTTCATGCACTTATGTCGTGTTTCGTTAGCGTGATAAAAATAAGGCCCCGAAACGGGGCCTTGAGCAGTCAATTTGAGTATCAGTGACTCCCTTTCGCCTTGGGCGGAATGGATTCATCAAACACCGGCAGGGGTTTGTGTTCGGAGGCCAGGTAGGTATAGATCACCGGCAGCACGAACAGGGTGAAGATGGTGCCGATCGCCAGACCGGCCACGATCACGATACCGATACTGAAGCGCTGGGCCGCACCGGCACCCGCGGCATACAGCAGCGGGATCAGACCCGCAATCATGGCAGCCGTTGTCATCAGTATGGGGCGCAGACGCACCTTGGCTGCCTGCATCACGGCTTCCATCCGGTTCATGCCATGCAGCAACTGCTCTTCCTTCGCCACTTCGCAGATCAGAATACCGTGCTTGGTAATCAGACCCACTAGCGTGATAAGGCCTACCTGGGAGTAGATGTTCATGGTGGCCATGCCCCATGCCAGCGCAATCAAGGCGCCACTGATGGCAAGAGGGACAGAGACCATGATGACCAGGGGGTCACGCACGGATTCGAACTGGATCGCCAGCACCAGGAAGATGATGGCCAATGCCAGTGCAAAGGTGGCGTAGAGCGCATTGCCCTCGGTCACGAACTGACGGGCTTCACCCATGAAGTCGTAGCGATAGCCTTGCGGCAGCTTCTCTTCGGCTGTGGCCTTGAACCAGTTGATCGCATCCCCCATGGCCACGCCCGGTGCCGGTACTGCGCCTATGGTGGCCGAATTCAGCTGGTTGAAGTGGGGCAGGGCACGGGGCTCACCGACTACTTCAATACTGATGAGGCTCCCCAGCGGGATGGATTTACCGTCAGCCGCCCGCACGTAGTAACCCTTGATGGATTCCGGGTTCATGCGGTACTTGCGCTCGACCTGCGGGATCACTTCATAGGAGCGGCCATCCAGGTCGATACGGTTGACGTAACCGTCCGCCATCATGGTGCCCATGGTGATACCTATGTCCTGCATTGTGATGCCGTAGGCACCCGCCTTGTCCTTGTCGATCTTGATCTTCATGGTGGCGGAGTCGTAGTTCAGATCGAGATCCGAATAGACGAATTGGCCGTTGGCCTGGGTGGCCGCCAGCATTTCACCGGCGATCAGGAACAGGCTTTCGAAGCTCTTCGGCGTCGTGATGACGAACTGGATCGGCAGACCGCTCGACGCACCTGGCAGTTCCGGGAACTGGAAGGTGGTGATGGCCATGCCGGGGATGTCTTTCACCAGATTGGCAACCCGGTCCAGTACCTCTTTCTGGCTCGCTTCACGCTGGCTCCAGGGCACCATGGAGGCGATACCAAAGGCCTGGTTGGCATTGAACACACCGGAGAAGACCTGGGAGTAGGCGATTTCCGGCTGCTCATCCAGGATCTTGTTCACGTCCGCCATGGTGTTTTCGATGTAGTCCAGGTTGGCGTTGGACGGTGCCGTACCCAGCACGGCCATCACCCCCTTGTCTTCCGACGGAGCCAGTTCACTGGGGATGAATTTGAACAGCAGCGGCAGACTCCCAAATACGATGACGGCAAACACCACGACCACGATGCGCTTTTGCATCACGGCGTGCAGCATGCTGTCGTAGCGGTCTGTCATCCGTTCCAGCAGGTGATGAACCGTGCTTTCGAACTTGCCAGGCTTTTCGTTGGCCTTGAGCATCTTGGCGCACATCATGGGCGACAGAGTCAGGGCTATGATGCCGGAGACAAACACCGCCCCCGCCAGGGTCAGGGCAAACTCCTTGAACAGGGAACCCGTGATGCCGCCCATCAGGGCGATCGGCGCGTACACAGCCGCCAGGGTGACCGTCATGGCGATAACCGGCACGGCTATCTCACGGGTCCCTATGATGGCGGCCCGGAAGGGTTCCTCCCCCTGTTTGATATGCCGATCGACGTTCTCCAGCACCACTATGGCGTCATCCACCACCAGACCTATGGCCAGTACCATGGCCAGCAGGGTCATCAGGTTTATGGAGAAACCGAACAGATCCATCATCATCACTACGCCGATCAGACTGAGCGGTATTGTGATAATCGGGATGATGACGGCACGGAAGGAGCCAAGGAACAGGGTGATCACCACCAGCACTATGGCAGCCGCTTCCAGTATGGTTTTGATAACCTCGTGGATGGACTCGTTGATGGCGATGGTGGAGTCATACAGCACATTGGTCTGCATGGTGCTCGGCATGTTGCTCTTCAGGCTCGGCATCAACTCCAGTACATCGTGGGCGATGTTGATGGGGTTGGCTGTCGGTGCTGCGTTGACCGCCATGACCACGGCTTCGCGACCGTTGGCACTGGCGCGATAGATGTCGTGGCTCTTCTCCAGCGTCACCTTGGCAATGTCGGAGAGGCGGATCACCTTGCCGTCACGGGTGGCGACGACCAGCCGCTTCAGCTCGTCGGTATCGCTGACCTGGGTCTCGGCATTGCCGTTGAACAGGGTGAAGTAACCCGTCGCCTGACCGGTGGCTGACTGATAGTTGTTGCTGTTGAGCACAGTCATCACGTCGCTGGCGGTCAGGTTGAAGGCTGCCATCTTGGCCGGATCCAGCCATACCCGCAGGGCAAATTCGACCCCGCCGTAGAGGTCAACCTTGGACACACCGCCCACGGTGAACAGCTGCGGCTTGATGACCCGTTCCAGATAGTCGGTGATCTGGCTGGAGCTCAGTTCTGGACTGGTGAAGCCAAGATAAAGTACTGCCGTGGTCGAGCCGGTGGAGGAGGTGACCGAGGGGTCTTCCGCCTCTTTCGGCAACTGGGAGCGTACCGAGTTGACCTTGGCCAGTATGTCGGAGAGCGCTGCGTTGGGGTCCGTGTTCAGCTTCATGAAGGCCGTGACAGTGGAGCTGCCCAGCTGACTGGAGGAGGTCATGAAGTCGATATTGTCGGCTTGTGCTACCGCCTGCTCCAGCGGCTGGGTGATGAATCCCTGGATCAGGTCCGCACTGGCGCCATAGTAGCTGGTGCTGACCGTGATCACCGTATTGGTCACCTCGGGGTATTCGCGCACCTGCATCTTGAAGATGGCCTGAAAGCCCAGCAGGGCGATCAGGAAGCTGAGCGAGATCGCCAGCACAGGCCGTTTTATAAATATGTCAGTAAATCGCATTGCAGATCTCCGCGCTTACAGCATCGGGGTTTGTGCCGGAACGGCCAGGGCATCGTTTTCGACCACGTGTACCTTGGTGTCGTTGCTCAGGCGAACTTGACCCGACAGCACTATCTGGTCTCCAGCCTTGATGCCGGACAGCACATGCACGTCATTGCCGCGACGCTCACCCGCCTTGACCACTACCTGCTTGGCCCGTTTCACGCCGTCCGCCTCATGAATGACATAGACGTTCTCGCCATACAGGGTGAAGGAGATGGCGGATTGCGGGATCACAACCTGGTCTTTTACCGTGGGCAGAATGATGCTGGCGCGGGCGAACATGCCGGAACGAAGCTGACCGCCGTTGTTCGGGATGTCTGCCTGTACCTGGATCAGGCCGCTCTGGTAGTTGACTGCGGGTTCAATGGCGGTGATATGCCCGTCAAATTGCACTTGCGGATAGGAGTCCACATTGATCTTGACGGTCTGGCCCAGAGTGATTTTGGAGATATCGGTCTGGGGCACGGTGAAGCGCAGGCGCATCACACTGGTATCTTCCAGCCGCACTATGTCGGTACCCGGTTGCAGGTACTGGCCGAGGAAGACGTTGCGCAGACCGACCACGCCACCGAAGGGGGCACGTACCTGGCGACGGGCAATGGTTGCCTTCAAGCTGTCGATGTCCGCTTCCAGTGAACGGTAGCTGGCTTCGGCATCATCCAGTTGATCCTTGGAGATGGAGCTCTTCTTGTAGAGGTTCTGGAAACGCTCGAACTTGGCTCGCGCCGCCGGCAGCTTGGCCAGGGAGGCTTGCAGATTGGCCTTCTCGACGCTGGAGTCCAGGCTCAGCAGCAGCTGCTCAGCCTTGACCGGTTTGCCCGACTCGAAGGTGATGGCATCGATTGTGCCTGCCAGTTCGCTGGAGAGTGTTACCCCCTGATTCGGCTCGATGAAGCCGATTGCCTCTATGGTCGGCACCCAGTCCTGGGACTTGGTCACCATGGCGGTGACGGGGAACTCGGGCTCAGGCCGGTTGGCCATGAACTCTGCAATCTTCTTCTGTTTGAACATATTGAAGCCGATGACGCTGCCAAACAAGACGAGCGCTATCAGCAACATGATGGCCATCCACTTTTTCATGAACAGACTCCTGAGGTGGAAAAATTGGGGGTTAAAATGGCATTCCAGCTGGCCCGGATCGCGGCTTCCAGCTGTTCTTGCGTCAGCTCAAAGTGATGAACCTGGCGTTGTAGCGCCAGAGTTCCCACACAGTCCAGACTCAGCACCTGCAGTGCCCGGACGGGTAGATCGATAAACAGACCCTGTTCACGTCCCCGTTCGAAGAAGCGATCCAGAGGCGCCCAGGCGGCCATGATGACCGGGTCTTTCTCCAGTTCGGCTCCCAACGGGGAACACTCATATTGCAACTTGCATTTGAGTGCGTTGGGGTCGTCGGCAAAAAAAGCGTGGATGTTGAGCCACAGACGCCGAAATTGCTGAAATGACACCTCCTCTATCTGCACACCTTCCATGACCAGGGGATGACACTGGAGGATACTGTGTTGATAGAGCTGGCGGATCAGGTCATCTTTGTCACTGAAGTAACGGTAGATGGTGCCCGCCGCCACCTTGGCTTTCTTGGCAACCACGGCAATGGACAGACCGTGGAAACCCTGCTCGCCGAGAATTTCATGAGCCGCATTGAAAATGCGTTCTTTCTTGTTCATGACTCGATTATCACAACGGCTGAATGAACGTTCATTCATTTTAGGGGGGCATTGAAGCAAGTCAAGTTCCGCTGCTGGATGCATCACCATTAGGGGGGGGAACAAATTAGCGTTGCAGAGCTGGATCCAGCCTGAATGAAACAAAAATGGTGAAAAAGCGCCATAAACGATGGAAAAACAAGCGGTTGATTTGGCGGGAGCAAAAAAGTGTAGACAAGCCTGCCCCCATCATCAATAATGCGCCCCGTTCGACAGCGTAGCGCCCGTAGCTCAGCTGGATAGAGCGCTGCCCTCCGGAGGCAGAGGTCACAGGTTCGAATCCTGTCGGGCGCACCATTTAAAGTGCGCCGGTTAAACGGGCGTGTTGTGGAACGAAAACAGCTGTGGTGGCTGTAGCTCAGTTGGTAGAGTCCCGGATTGTGATTCCGGTTGTCGTGGGTTCGAGCCCCATCAGCCACCCCATTTTACAGCTTGTCAGGTATGCGAAGGTGGCGGAATTGGTAGACGCGCTAGCTTCAGGTGTTAGTGCCCCCCGGGTGTGAGGGTTCGAGTCCCTCTCTTCGCACCATACTTGCTGTATGATGAAGATGACCGAAAGTAGTTGTCTTGATGTTTTGAAAGAGTGTTGCAGTGAAAAAATTGTCTCGGTGATTAGCGCAGCCCGGTAGCGCATCTGGTTTGGGACCAGAGGGTCAAAGGTTCGAATCCTTTATCACCGACCATATTCAGAAAAACCTCGCTTCGGCGGGGTTTTTCGCTTTCCGGCGTTTCTTCTCTTCCCCGCCTCTGTGTTTGTCACGTCTGTTTACACTTCTGTTGGCACTTTCCTGTCACCGCTTCGGGTATGCTGGGCCGCAGACCCACAGCAAAGTGGGCATTATTGAACACTTTTCAGGCCAAAATGTCATATGCACCATAATACAGTTCGCGCCAGCACGTTGGCGCTGGTTGTCGTGGCCCTCAGCGGCTGCTCGTACAAACCCAAGCCGGATGAAATCCTGATGGGCGCCGCCCCCAGGCAGGCCATCGATGCTCCTTCTGCCCTGATGACCAGCGGTGGTTTTTGTGTGGCATTGAATGCCCAGGATCAACTGATCACTCAACCTTGTGAAAAGATAACCCGACAGCAGTTCAACTGGGATGCCGGCGCCCTGCAGCTTGAGCAGCGCTGTCTGGTGGCCAAGGGGGTGAGCGAGCTCGTGCTGGCTGAGTGTCAGGATGATAGCCGTCAATGGCAGTGGCAGGCGGATCGTCTGCTCAATCACAAGGTTGATCGGTGTCTGGATGTCGCCGGTCGTCGCCACAAGCCCGGCACACCGCTCCGGCTGGCGGAGTGCTACGGTGGTGCCAACCAGAGTTTCGAGTGGAAGAGTAGCGCTAGCATGCTGGAGCAGTTGAATCTGAAAAGCCTCATCTGGTGAGGCGATAGGAGATGTGGGGCAAGTTGCAGGCTGAGGGAGATTTCGCCTGTGTCTCGATTTGAAATATCTGCCAAACAGCATGGATACCACAGTCGTGGTATCCATGCTGTCACGGGTCAGGCTGCGCCAGCAGTACTGAGGGCGAACAGCTGCTCCAGATAGATGGCAACCCCATCTTCGTCCGAGCTCAGGGTCTGCTCATTTGCCGGCAAGGCGAGCTTGAGACGGTCGTGAGCATTGCCCATCACAACGCCACGGCCCACCATGTCCAGCATCTCGAAGTCGTTCATGCCATCCCCGAACGCGACGGCCTGAGACATATCCAGTCCATGCTGTGCCAGCACGGCGCGCACGGCATTGCCCTTGTGCACCCCGGCGTGCATCACTTCGAGGCAGTCCGGCAGGGAGAAGGTGACGTTGAGTCGATCACCATAATGCTGGTTGAGGTGAGCCTCGATCCGCAGCAGTTTTTCGTGCTCGCCGATGTAGAAGACCTTGTTGACCTTGTCCATCGGATGGGTGGCGAGGTCGGTGAGGCGGTAGGTGAAGCCGGACTCGTCATGGAATTGCAGCAACCAGGGCAATTCCTCTTCTACCAGCCATTCGTCGCCATAGTAGACATTGAGGTGAATGGAGGGGTCGCGATCCAGCGCGATCAACTCGGCGGCCACGGCAGCTGGCAGTGCCTGATTGAAGATGAGTTGATCCTGTTTGTCGTGCACCACGGCACCGTTGGAGGTGATGAGGTAGATGTCCAGCCCGAGCGTGTCGCGAATGCTGCGCACATCCACATGGTGCCGGCCAGTGGCCACCACGAACTTGATCCCCTGTTCCACCAGACGGTGCAGGGTGTCACGGGTGCGGGGGGAGATCTGGTGCTGCTTGTTGAGCAGGGTGCCATCGAGATCGGATACAACTACCTTGAACATCATTACCTCGGCATCAATTGAACGCCGGGGCAGTGTACCCCAGCGTTTTGCGTCACCCCATTTATTTAGGGATCCAAAAAATAACCAGCGCTAGAAGCGCTCGAAGAACGCCAGGGTCGCGCTCAGTGCGGCCTGACGCTGAGGGTCTGCCTCGATAAACAGCTCATGCCAGGCGCCCTCTATCCGCAGCGGCTTGCCCCCTTCACATCTGGCCTTGGCACAGAAAGCATCCTGGGCGGCATTGTCCACCACGCTGTCTTCCCCCGCCTGCAGCAGCAGTAGTGGCGTCTTGATCCGATCAGCGGCGGCAATGGCGCTGTCTCCGGCGGCTATCCCTTCGCGGATCCAGTGGGCTGTCACCCCCCCCAGCTTGATTTGCGGGTGCTGTTCGTAGAGATCGCGAAACGCCTGATAGCGCGGCGCGCTGTGGCTCAGGCCATTATCGGCAAATTCGTGTGACTGGTAGCTGCCCTGGCCAGGACCATAGGGTGGTTCGCCCAGCCAGCTGCCGACCGTGTCTATGCTGGCCGCGAGTCCCTGTGCCAGCCATTTGGGCAGACCGCCGAGGTTGATGCCCATCATGGGGGAGGAGAGCACGGCCGCCTTGATATCATCCGGCCAGCGTTCCAGGTAAAGCGCTGAGATGGCACCGCCCATGGAGTGAGCCAGCAGGAACAGTTTGGCGGGCTGATCTGCCATGATGACCTGGTCGTGGAACTGTTTGAGATCCACCACATAATCTTCGAAATCAGCAACATAGCCTTTCTGCTTGTCGGCCAGCATACGGTCGGACAAGCCCTGTCCCCGGTGATCGATGAGGTAGAGGCTGTAGCCCTGGCGCCACAGATCCCAGGCCAGTTCCTGATACTTGAGATAGCTCTCGACCCGACCATTGACGATGACGATGGCGCGATCCACCTTGGCCTTTCGCAGGGCTGCATAGCGGATGGTGACGCCGTCTCTGGCCTTGAACTCCCCCTCGATAGCATGTGTACGCCAGAAGTCGGGCAGCGTTTGCTGGTAAAGCGCGGGGACCTCGGCTTCGGATGTCAGCGGATAGGAATTGGTCACGGCTAGGGCTCCGGCAGAAAACAGGGTCAGTGCCAGCAGGGGCAGACAGTTAAATTTCATCGGTTGGATACTCCATATCCTGGGGATCTTCCTGTTGTGCAGCCCAGCCCTTGCGGGTCAGCTGCATCCGTTGCCACCAGGCCTCGTCCGCCAGAATTTCACCAGCCGGGCCGAGCTGGGGATAGGGCATCTCTTTCTCTTTGCATAGCTGGGCATAGATGGGGTAGCCCCCCTCGAACAAGATAGTGTTCTGCTCTTCAAGCGTGAGGGGGCAGCTGCGCTGATAGCAACCGGCCAGCTCGCGCTGGCGCTGGGCCTCGTAGAGGATGGCGGCGGCGGCCACCGAAACGTTGAGGGACTGCACCATGCCCACCATGGGGATGACGATATGGTGATCGGCCAGCGCCAGCGCCTCTTCACCGATGCCGTGTTTCTCCTGACCCACCAGAATGGCGGTGGGTCTGGTGTAGTCGATGGTGCGAAAGTCCACCGAGCTCTCCGATAGGTGGGTCGCCACTATCTGCATGCCGGAGGCTTTCAGCTCGGCCACGGCGCTGCCGATATCCGGGTGCAGCTTCACATCCACCCAGTTCTGGCTGCCGCGGGCCGTGCCCTTGCGCTTGTGGATCCAGGTCTTGGGCCAGACGGCATGCACCCTGTGGATGCCAATGGCATCGGCGGTACGCACTATGGCGGCCAGGTTGTGAGGTTTATGAACCTCTTCCATGCAGACGGTCAAGTCGAGCTGACGCTGGGCCAGCATGTCGGAAATCCGTTTAAATCGTTCAGGAGTCATATCAGTTTCTATAGGGTGAGGCGGGTGTGCCAAGAGTGCGCAGCAAGCGGGTTGAGCCGGGTTGAGGCTGGGTCAGTATGATACTGATTTGCTTGAGGCATTCGGGGATCATGGCTTGTCTCTATAAAAGCAGCAGGCGGCTTGCGCCGCCTGTTTTCAGTTCTTTTGTCGGCTCACCTTGAGCACATTGGGCATCACGCGGATCTTGCGCATGATGTTGGCCAGGTGGATGCGGCTCTTGGTGGTGATGAGCAGGGTGACCAGATAGACACGGCCATCCTTCTCTTCAGTGCTGATGGCGTGAATGTTGGCGCCGGTGGCGGCAATCACGTTGGCCAGCTCGGCCAGTGCACCCTGATGGTTGACTATCTCTACGCTGATGCCGGTGCGGAATTCCTGCTCCTGATCCTTGTCTACCTCCCACTGTACCGGCAGATACTTGTCCGGCTCGCGGCTGTATCCCTTGATATTGCGGCAGGCTTCCTGGTGGATCACCAGCCCCTTGCCCGGGCTGATGTGGGCAATGATGGCATCCCCAGGGATCGGGCGGCAACAGTTGGCGAAGGTGACCAGCATGCCGTCGGCACCCTTGATCGGCATCTTCTTGCTGCTGGATTTGGGCTGCTCTTCCGGCGGCAGTTCGCCCAGCATGCGGCGCGCCACCATGACGCTCATGGCGTTGCCCAGGCCCACATCGGCCAGCAGACCCTGCAGGTTTTCGTGTTTGGTATCGGCCAGCACCTGCTTGATGCGGGGTTCCGGAATGTCTTCGATGTTCTTGGCGCCAAGCGCATGGTTGAGCAGGCGGCGGCCCAGCACCACAGACTCTTCGGTGCGCAGGTTCTTGAGGAACTGGCGGATCTTGGATCTGGCCTTGGTGGTCACTACGAAATTGAGCCAGGCCGCATTGGGACGGGCGCCCGGTGCCGTGATGATCTCTACCGTCTGCCCCGAATAGAGCGGGCTGCTGAGGGGGTAGGGATGTCTGTCAACCCGTGAGCCCACACAGGCGTGGCCGATATCTGTGTGTACCGTGTAGGCGAAGTCCACCGGCGTGGCACCCGTGGGCAGCTCCATGATGCGACCTTCGGGAGTGAACACGTAGATCTCGTCAGGGAACAGATCTGTCTTGACCCCTTCGATGAACTCAAACGAGCTGCCGGCACTCTGCTGCAGCTCCAGCAGGCTCTGCATCCAGCGCTGGGCGCGGATCTGGGCCGTGGTGCCCGAGCTGTCGCCATCCTGCTTGTAGGCCCAGTGAGCAGCAACCCCTTTATCGGCCATCTGATCCATGAACTCGGTGCGGATCTGCACCTCCACCGGCACCCCGTGGGGCCCCACCAGCGAGGTGTGCAGCGACTGATAGCCGTTGGTCTTGGGGATGGCGATGTAATCCTTGAAGCGACCGGGGCGCGGCTTGTAGAGGCTATGCATCTGCCCCAGCACCCGGTAACAGGTATCTATGTCCTTCACTCTGACGCGAAAGGCGTAGATATCCATTACCTCATGAAATTGCAGCTCTTTTTTCTCCATCTTGTTGTAGATGGAAAACAGGTTCTTCTCGCGGCCGCTCACCTGGGAGTCGATGCCGGCCTCATGCAGGCGGCCCTCGATCTCGCTCTGGATGGAGTCGATGATTTCACGGCGATTGCCGCGGGCGCGGCGTACCGACTCTCGTAATACCCGTGAGCGCATGGGGTAGAGCGCCTCGAAACCCAGCTCTTCCAGCTCGTTCTTCATGGTATGAATACCGAGGCGGTTGGCGATGGGGGCGAAGATCTCGAGGGTTTCGCGGGCAATGCGGCGGCGCTTGTCCGGCCGCAGCGAACCCAAAGTACGCATATTGTGGGTGCGGTCGGCCAGCTTGATCAGGATGACCCGGATATCCTGGGTCATGGCCATCACCATCTTGCGGAAGTTTTCGGCCTGAGCTTCTTTGCGATCGCGAAACTTCAGCTTGTCGAGCTTGGAGACACCGGCCACCAGTTCGGCGACGGCATCGCCAAACAGTGCGGCCAGATCGGCCTTGGTCACGGGGGTATCTTCGATGACGTCGTGCAGCACTGCGGCCATCAGGGTTTCGTGATCGAGTCGCATGTCGCCGAGAATGCGGGCAACGGCAACCGGGTGGGTGATATAGGGTTCGCCACTGGAACGCATCTGTCCCTGGTGGGCATCACGGGCCACCACATAGGCTTGCCTGAGCTTCTCAACCTGCTCTGGAGGCAGGTAGGAACTGGCTATTTCTTTAAGATTTTCAAATAAATACAAGACAGTCCCCGCAGCGGTGAAACGGCAATCCGTGAAATTGAGGAATAGTCCTGAGTTTGCGAGGTTTTCGAGCGGTTGTAAATGGGAAGAACAGTCGGCACCCGGGCGGGCGCCGACCATGGGAAATTACTTACTTAACCGCGGCCTTCGGCGATGGCAGCAACGGCTGCCAGTTCGGCGGCTTCCTGTTCTTGCTGCTCGTAACGGTCCTGGGTATCCATCACTTGATTGTTCACCAGACCCAGTTCGATCTCGCGCAGGGCGATCACGGTCGGCTTGTCGTTCTCTTCGTCGACCAGGGGATCTTTGCCTTGAACCGCGATTTGGCGGGCGCGGCGGGCGGCGACCAGCACCAGGTCAAAACGGTTACCTACCTGTTTTACAGCATCTTCTACAGTAACGCGTGCCATGCAGGACTCCAGTGTTTGGGCTTTCTGTGTTTAAAAAAGCAGTGTTTAAAAATGACGCAAAAGTTTACTTGTTTTTGGCCTATTCTGCCAGTAGCTGTTGCAGCAAGTTTTGTTGTGCCTGCTGTTGCTGATGCATTTCCAGCCGTTGGCACTCAATAATGGCCCTGAGTTGGAACAGTGCCAGCTCAAAGTCCTTGTTGATAATGACATAGTCATACTCGTCGTAGTGCACCATTTCGGCAATGGCTTTCGCCATCCGGCCGGCAATCACCTCGGCGCTGTCCTGACCGCGTCCGATCAGGCGCTGTTCCAGCTCGGCGCGGCTGGGGGGCAGAATGAAGATGGATTTGGTCGGCATCTGCTCGCGGATCTGGCGGGCGCCCTGCCAGTCGATGTCGAGGAAGACGTCGATCCCCTGAGCCAGGCAGGCTTCAATGGCGGCGCGAGAGGTGCCGTAATAGTTGCCAAATACCTCTGCCCACTCCAGAAAGTCACCGCGATCGATCAGTTCCTTGAACTCTTCCACCTGCACAAAGTGGTAGTGCACCCCGTTCTCTTCGCCGGGACGAGTGGCGCGGGTGGTGTGGGAAACCGACAGTTGCATCTTGCCAGCCGGGTTGTGTTTGGTCAGCAAGGCATTGAGTAGGCTGGATTTACCCGCCCCGCTCGGGGAGGAGATGATATAGAGAGTGCCTTGTTGCGCCATGTCATTACCTTATTATCTAGAGCTGCGTTTTGGTTGTAGCAGAGGCTGCCGTCTTGTGCCCGAAAGGGAGACAGCCAAACGCAAAACGCAGGAAATTCTTGAGTCGGGAGGATGTAAAGGCGGCGAATTTTATCAGAAGGCGGCGGATAAAAAAACGGCTGGAATCATATTCCAGCCGATCAAAGTATTCGTTGCTTGCTGCGGGAGCGTAACCCACATCGGCTGCCATTCTGCCCCGCAGGTGGGACAGGGGCCATCAGGTTATCCCTGCCTCATGGCTCGGAATTTCCGAATCGCCCTCAGCCGGGCAGGTGACGATCGGCGCAGAGCCGGTCAAAGGTGGTGATGACCCTCTCAATCCCTATCTTGCCCATGGCATCCGGATCCTTGAGGCGGGTGCGCCAGCCGAGCTCGGCCAGCGGCTTGCCGGTTTCCTGTTCGATCAGTACCTGATAGACGCTGACCACGTAGTCACGGCACAAATAGGGGCCGGTGCGAGCCGGATTGTGGTGGGCGTAGAGGCCGATCACCGGCGTGCCTACCAGGGTTGCCATGTGGGTGGGGCCGGTATCGGGGGCCAGCACCAGGCTCGCTTCATCAATCAGGGCCAGCAGCTGTTTGAGGTTGGTCTGCCCCACCAGGTCCACCGGTTTGCTCTGGCTCAGCCGCTGTATGTCGGCCGCCAGATCCCGCTCCAGTTTGGCCGGGCCGCCGCACAGGTAGACCTGAAAGCCCTTGTTGGCCGCGTGATCCGCCAGCGCAGCATAGCCTTCGGCAGTCCAGTTCTTGAATGCCTTGCTGGCGGCGGCGCAGATGAGCAGAGTCGGTTTGCCGCCGATTTTCTCCCTGGCCCAGATTATATGTTCGGCGCTGATGGGCAGTTGCCAGTCCGGTGTCAGATCCTTGATGCCGAGCTCTTTGGCAAAGGCAAGGAAACCGTCCAGCACATGGGGAGATGTGGGGGAGGGAACCCTGTGGTTGGTGAACAACCACTGACCGTCGTTAGCGCGCGCCTTGTCGAAACCGAGTTTGACCCTGGCCTTGATACCGAGCGTCGCTATGCTGGCGCGCATGGCCGCCTGCAGGTGGAGCAGCGCATCGAACTTGTGTCCCTTGAGGGTGCGCCACAGGTCGAGATAACCGCACCAACCCTTGCTCTTGTCAAAAGCGATCACCTCGACCCCGGGCAAGTCGGCAAACAGGGTTGCTTCGATTTTGCCGGTGATCCAGGTGATGCGAGTCTGGGGCCAGGCCCGCTGGATGACGCGCACCAGCGCCAGCGCGTGGCAGCAATCCCCGATGGCGGAGAGTCGCAGTATGCAGATAGAAGAAGGCGGCGTTTGGAACAGCGGCATGATGTGGCGCTATGGTGGAAAAATGGATGGATGGCATTATGCAAACTCCCCTGTGGATTGTAAAATTGCGCGCAACTGGCAGCCGGTACCGGCCCTGCTCCTCACAAGGTGCACGGGTCCGTGCTGGCAAGCCGCCTTATCGTGAATCGAACCATTGCGATTACTGACCGACCGGAATCACCAAGATGCGAATACAGACCGAACACAACCAGATCTGCTGGTACGCCGAAGGGGTTTTTCGTGACCCTTCTCCCGAGCTGTTTGATCCGGCCTGGTGGCAGACACATCGCCAGGTGGTGGGTTCTGCCATAGGGCGCGGTGTGACCTGGTTCGTGAAGGATGAATCCCGTCATCTTGTGCTGCGTCATTACTATCGTGGCGGCATGGTGGGCAAGGTGGTGCGGGATCGCTTCTGGTTCGAGGGGGTGGAATCCAGCCGGGCCATGGCCGAATACACTCTGCTGGCCAAGTTGAGCGAGCAGGGCTTGCCGGTGCCGCGCCCGTTTGCGGCCCGCATGGTCAAGCAGGGCCCCTTCTATCGCGCCGATATCCTTATCGAACGCATTCGCGGTGCCAAGGACCTGGTGGCCCTGCTCAAGCAGGGGCCGATCGCCGACCAAGTGTGGCACAAGGTAGGCCAGACGGTGCGCCAGCTGCACGATGCGGGTGTCTATCATGCGGATCTCAACAGCCACAATCTGCTGCTCGACAAGGAGGGCAAGGTGTGGGTGATCGACTTCGACAAGGGGGCGATCCGTTCCCCGGGCAGCTGGCAGCAGGCCAATCTGGAACGGCTGCAACGCTCCTTCAGTAAAGAGTCCCAATTGCACACCAGTTTTCACTTCGTGCCGGAAAACTGGCAGGCGCTGATGAGCGGTTATCAGGTAAAAGCGAGCTGACCCTGTTGCTCGGCGCGAGAGCCAATGTTACTTATTGAGCAGGTATTCAGATTCGGTTTCGAGGCATTCGATGGACATGCTCAAGGCTCCCCTGAGGGAAGTGGTCACCCGGTTTGATCCGACGCTGATGGCGGATGCCATGGCTCTGCTGGAGGCGGGGCTCTGGAGCTGGAGCCCGCAACAGGGTGTGCAGCGGGATCTCTCCTGTCTGCGTCTGTTGGGATTGAGTGAAACCGGTCTGGACGATCTCGGCTGGCTGGAACGGGTGCATCCCGACGATGTGGCTGTGCTGCAGGAGGCTCTCGCTGCCTGTCAGAGCGGGCGAGTGCCCCAGATCCGGCTCGAGTACCGCATCCTGCATCACGACGGTCACTACGTTCGGCTGGAAGAGCGGGCCCGGCGCGATGTTCACGGTCAGGTGTTGGGGGTAGTACGCCTGCTCGAGTCACAGGCGGTGGCGGAAGAGCGGCATGGCACGGATCCCCTTACCGGACTGGAGAGCAGAAGCCACTTCGAACAGCTGCTCGACGAGCGGCTGGCGACCGAGAGCGGCAGTTTCAGCCTGTTGCAGTTTACCGTCGACCACAGTGCCAAGATCCAGCAACTGTTTGGCGAAGCGGCCTGCGATGCCATGCTGGCCAAGCTGGCGCGCATGGTGCGCCACGAGCTGCGGCGGGAAGATCCCTTCGCCCGCTGGGATCAGGACGGTTTTATCCTGATGCTCTCCCAGACCGATCGCTTGAGTGGCCTCGAGATTGCCGAGCGATTGCGCCTCGAGATCGCCGATGCCAGCCTGCTGCCGCAGCGGCCTGTGACCGTCAGTGTCGGGCTGGTGCAGAGCCAGGCCGGCGAGCATATCGATCACTTGCTGGCCCGGCTGGCGACCTGCCACGGTCAGGCCAGACGGGAGCACAATGCCGTCGTTGGTTAATGCTTGCTCACGCTGGCGCGCTGACAGATCCAGAGGGAGGCCAGCATCAGCAGGCCGCCAATGGCCAGCCTGGCGAGATTGGTATCCTTGCCCCAGATCAACAGATTGACCAGCAGGCCCGCCGGGATCAGGGCGTTGTTCATGATGGCCAGCACACCGCTGCTGACCCTGGTCGCGCCCTTGTTCCACAGGAAGTAGCCGAGGCCGGAGGCTCCCACTCCCAGCCAGAGCAAAATGCCCCACTGTAAACCGGAAGTCGGATACTGCGGCTTGCCCAGCAGCCACCAGGCGGGCAGGGCGACAGCCAGTGCTCCCAGATAGAAGCAGCCGAACACCGCCTGCTGTGGCGGTTGCTGTGCTTCCCGTGCCAGCAGTACCTTGTAGCCCACTTGTCCCATGGCGAAGCTGAGGTTGGCACCCTGCACCACCAGGAATCCCAGTGCATAGCTTTCGGTCAGCCCGTCGAAGCGGATGACGGCTGCCCCCAGCACCGCCAGCAGAGCGCCCCACAGATACACAGGCTTGAAGCGGCGCTCCAGCAGGTCGTGCAGCAGGGTGACGTAGAGGGGGGTGAAGATGGTGAACACCAGTACTTCCGGCACCGTCAGCAGCAGGAAGGACTGGTAGTAGAACAGATACATGATGCCGAGCTGGATGGCGCCGAGTCCCATCAGCTTGAGTGCGAAATCAGGCCGCAGCCAGCGGCGTCTGAGGAAGGGCAGAAACACCAGACTGGCGAGGACGATGCGCGTCAGCACGGAGAAGTAGGCATCCACCTGGCCGGCGAGATAGACCCCGATCAGGCTGAAGGAGAATGACCAGAGCAGGGTAACCCCTATCAAATAGTTCATGTGTTTGATTTATCGTCAGTTGTCAATTTTGAGGGCGCTATGATGGCCGAGATGGAAGCTGTGATCCAGCGTTTATGGCACCAGTTGCCACAGATCCGCGCCTTTGCCTTCGAGGCAAGCAATGGTGCGGGTTCCGCGACTGACTGGTGTGGTCGTGGTGAGGGAGATGTGGAGGTGACCGATCATCAGGGGGGCTGGCTGTTCGCCGAGACGGGCCGTTACACCACGCCCCATGGCCGTGTACTGACCATGCACAACCGCTTCTGGTGGCAGCGCGGCGATCGGGGGATCCGTCTATCGCACCTGCGTTATGCCCAGCCGGTGGAATTGTTCGAGCTGTTGCCGCAAGGGGATGGCCGCTGGCTGACCGTCGAGCCGCATCTGTGTGGCCAGGATCACTACAGTGCCGAGCTGACCGAGAGCGACAGCGGCTTTCTGCTGAGCTGGGAGATCACAGGCCCGCGCAAGAATGAGCGCCTCAGTTATCGCTACCTGAGGTGACCCTCACGTCGGACACCTGTCCAATGCAAGAGCATGAAAATGCAGAAATAAAAAAACCGGCGCAGAGCGCCGGTAGAGGGGACAAATCGGAGGTTTTTTTAAAACGGTCCCAAAAACAGGAGAGATACACTCTCGTCACACATTCAGAGATGGATGTCAGACACTCAACGCATAGCTCAGCATGGCTTGCAGCTTGCTGTCGAAGAACCAGGGCAGCAGCACCATCAGCAGGCCGAGCAGGCCGGCCAGCCGGTGGCGATATTGCCAACCGGCAATCAGCACCAGGCCACCACACAAGGTGGTCAGGATGCCTGACATAGGGCAGCCTCCCGCTGGGCGCGTCGTTGCTGTGCCCACTGGTTCAGCGCGACCGAGCCCAGGATCAGGGCCAGTGCCACACCCGTGGTGGACTGGATTTGCTCGCCGAGGAACATGGCACCCAGCATGACGCCGAACAGCGGCACCAGATAGTTGCTGAAGGAGGCAAAGGTCGGGCCCGCCTTCTGGATCAGCGCCATGTAGAGGAAGTAGACCAGACCGGTACAGAAGACACCCAGCACGACAACGGCGCTGATGGCATGCTGGCTCGGCATGGTGAGCGCACTCAGATCGGTCAGGAAGGGGGCCGCCAGCATCAGCTGGATAGCCGAAGAGATCAGTATGTTGCGCGCCACCACCACAGGGTGGTCCTTGGCGAAGCGCTTGATCATCAGCAGGCCGATGGCAAAGCAGCTGGCCCCGAACAGTATGGCCACTGCGCCGAGCAGGCCGGCGTTCATGCCGTTGGCCAGTTTCGGCCAGAACAGCACCAGCACACCGATGAAGCCGATGATCACCGAGACCAGACCGCCCTTGGTGATTTTTTCACCGGAAAGCAACAGGGGGGCCATCAAGATGGTGACAAAGGGGATACAACCCATTACCACGGCGGCGATGGCACTATCCACATACTGTTGACCCCAGGCCACCATGATGAAGGGCAGGGTGGCATCGAGCAGGGCGATCAGCATGTAAGTGCGCCATGGTGTGTGCTCGCTCTTGAGACGCATGAACAGGCAGAGCAGACCCAGGGTCAAGCTGCCGCACAAGGCTCGTCCGGTCGCCACCATGATGGGGGGCAACTCGGTCACGGCCTGATGCATGAAAATGAACTGGGAGCCCCACAACAGGCCAATCGCCAGCAACAACAGATAGCTACGCATGTTAATCTCCGATGTAATTCGCCAGCGCATTCTATGCAATCTGCTACTATGCCAAAAATGAATTGTCGTCATTCAACTATGGCAGATATCGATGGAACTCCCTCTCTCCCGCCTCGACCTCAACTTGCTGACCGTGTTCGACATGCTGATGCAGGAGCGAAACGTCACCCGCGCCGCCGAGCGTCTGCACCTCTCCCAGTCCACCGTCAGCCACGCCCTGGGGCGGTTGCGGCAGGCGCTGGATGACCCCTTGTTCGTCATGAGTCGGCGCGAAATGATGCCGACCGAGCGAGCCAAGACCCTGGCAGGACCCGTGCGTCAGGCGCTGGCCATGCTGGAACAGGGATTGCGGCAGGCGGAGGGGTTCGATCCCGCCAGCGCGCGGCGGATCTTTCGCATCGCCACCCCGGGTTCGGTGGAGCACGGTCTGGTACCGGCGCTGGTGGAACAGCTGCACCGGCAGGCACCACACTGCCGGCTGGAGGTGTGCGAGCTGGCAGACAGTGACTACGAGCGAGAGTTGGAGAAGGGGGAGCTGGATCTGGTGATCGGGTTCGCCGATGCCAATCACTTCTCGCCCCGGCTGTGGCGCGAGCCCTGGTTCAACAACCCGCTGGTCTGTTTGTCACCGCTGGGCAGTGAGTTGCCCGAGGTGCTGGGGCCTGCCGAACTGGTCAGCCGCCCTCATATCCATACCTCCAGCTGGGGCCACAGTCAGGCCATGGTGGATCTCTGGCTGGCCCGTTTCGGGGTTGAGCGTGAGCTGGGGGTGCGGCTGCCGAGTTTTATGGCGGTCCCGCCGCTGATGGCGACCGGCCGCTATCTGGTGGTGGTACCCGAGATGATAGGGCGCCACTTCTGCCGCTACTACCCGCTGCGCCTGCATCAGCTGAACCCGGATATCCCCATCGTCTACCTGATGGCGGGCCACCCGCTCACCGCCCATGACCAGGCCATTGGCTGGTTCAAGGGGTTGCTGCACCGACTTGCCTTCGAGCGCTATGGCGCGGATGCGCTGGGCAGTGTGGCCCAGCGCAGTGCGGATCAACCCAGCCCGGCGAAGTAATCCAGCCCCATGGCGCTTTTTACCTCCGCCAGCACCTCGTCGGTAAGTAAACGGGCCTGCAGCGTGCCTTGCTGCAACAGCTGCAGCAGCTGACGCTTGTCGGCAATCGCCGCCTGGCGCCGCTCCCGCATGGGGGCGAGCAGGGTCTGCAGACAGTCATTCAATACCTGCTTGCAACGCATGTCGCCCAGCCCGCCGCGTTGGTAATGGGCCTTCATCTCGGCCACCAGCATCCTGTCGGGATGGAAGGCATCCAGATAGGCGAATACCGTATTGCCCTCCACCTGACCCGGATCGCTCACCTTGAGGTGATTGGGGTCGGTATACATGGCGAACACAGCTTGCTTGACCTCTTCCGCTGACATGCCGAGCTCTATGGTGTTGCCGAGGGACTTGGACATCTTGGCCTTGCCGTCTATACCGGGCAGGCGGCCGGTGTCGCTCAGGATCGGCTGGCACTCGGTCAGCACCTCTTTACCCACCAGAGCGTTGAAGCGGCGGACTATCTCGTTGGTCTGCTCCAGCATGGGCAGCTGATCTTCACCCACAGGCACATGGGTGGCGCGAAAGGCTGTGATGTCGGCGGCCTGGCTGACCGGATAGATGAGAAAACCGGCCGGCAGGCTGCGCTCGAACCCTTTCTGCTGGATCTCAGCCTTGACGGTGGGGTTGCGTTCCAGCCGGGCGACACTGACCAGATTGAGGTAATAGGTGGTGAGCTCGGCGAGGGCGGGCAGGGCGCTTTGCAGGCAGAAGGTGGTCTTGGCAGGATCCAGGCCGGCTGCCAGGTAGTCGGCCATCACCTCCAGCACGTTGTCGGTCACCTTGGCCGGATTGTGGCCGTTGTCGGTCAGTGCCTGCAGATCGGCGATCATCACGAATTGGCGGTAGTGGTGCTGGGCTTCCACGCGCTGACGCAATGAGCCGACGTAGTGGCCTATGTGCAGTTTGCCGGTGGGACGATCGCCGGTCAGTATGATGGGGTTGTGCATGTCACTCTCTCCAGTGGGGTGGGCCGGGAGGCGACAAAGGGCTAAAAACAATGACCGCCTCTCGGCGGTCACGGTGTTTTCTTTGGGATATTCTACATAGAAAAGCAGTGCCGCCTGTTTAGAAGCAGCACCACCAGTAGTTGTGATTGAAGATGGTCATATTCATGGCAAATAAAACTACGCCAGTTTGATCACTTCTGCAAGGGAACGACCAGCAGGTCGCAGGGTACTGTATTCATCAGCTGACGGGCACTGGAGGTAAGCAGGCTCCAGAAGCTTTGACGATGACCGCACACCAGCAGGTCTATTTGGTAGTCCTTGACCGCCTGGTTGACCCGTTCGCTCAGATCACCGCAGATCACCAGCTTCTTCTCGATGGGGTAGTCCACCGAGGCCAGGAAGGTCTCCAGCTTCTCTTTCGCTTCGGCGATCACCTGATCCTGCACGTTGTCGATGTCGATATCGATCATCTCGGTGTAGAGATCCTTGAGGTCCACATCAACATGGATCACGGACAGCTTGGCGCCGTTGGAACGGGCCCGATCAACCGCCTTCTCGATCACCTTGCGGTTATCTTCCGACAGGTCGATAGCGGCCAGTATGTGTTGGTAATAGGTTCCATTCATGGGAATTCTCCTCACTGATCCTGAGTTCACTATACCAATGTCTGATGAAACTAAAATGGCGTTCTCGACACAGTTTTGGGATTTAAATGAGTTTCTTATGGGGCTTCTTCTATGTCATGCGTCATAAATTGTCTATAAATCGAACAGGAGTTTGACCTGAGTCACACCCCTCGACTTGCCCGGCGAGGGTGGCAGGCATAGGATGTGCCCGTGCTTCGCAATGAACACAAAACAATAAAAAGCATCTGAATACCGCTTTGGGGAGCCTCGCGCTCCCTCTTGTTTTTCTGCCCCCTTACTGCCCATATCCCGCCCGACATCAAGGTAATCCGCAACTTCTTGGTTATGCTGTAGCCAGTTCCTTTGGAGATCCCTTCATGATTATTCATCCCCAGATCCAGGGTTGCGTTGCCCGCAACTGTCATCCCATCGGCTGTCGGGCCGCCGTGTTGCAGCAGATATCCAGCGTCAAGGCTGCGGGCAGTTTCAACGGGCCCAAGCGGGTGCTGGTGCTCGGTGCCTCCTCTGGCTTCGGGCTGGCTTCCCGCATAGCGCTGACCTTCGGGGCCGGTGCCGATACCGTCGGCGTCTCGTTCGAGCGAGGCCCGTCCGACAAGGGGCTCGGCAGCGCAGGCTGGTACAACAATATCTGGTTTCGGCAGGCGGCGGAGCAGGAGGGGCGCGTCGCCGTCAACCTGATAGGCGATGCCTTTTCCGATGCCATGCGCCAGCAGGCCATCGACACCATTCGCCAGCAGCTGGGGCAGGTGGATCTGGTGATCAACTCGCTGGCCAGCGGTATCCGGGTATTGCCGGATGGCCGTCAGGTGCGCTCCGCACTCAAGACCACAGGCCAGCCTTTCAGCGGCTGGGGGCTGGATCTGGAGCAGGACAAGCTGGTGCAACAATCCCTGGCGCCCGCCACCCCGGAGGAGATCCGCGACACCGTCACCGTCATGGGCGGCGAGGACTGGCAGCTCTGGATGCTGGCGTTGCAGCAGGCCGATTGCCTCGCCCCCGGCGCCCGGACTGTGGCCTACTCCTACATAGGCCCGGAATCCACCTATCCCCTCTACCGGGATGGCACCATCGGTTACGCCAAGGAGCATCTGCATGCCACCGCCGAAACCATCAACCTGCAGCTGGCCGACATCGGCGGCCACGCCTGGGTGTCGGTTTGCAAGGCGCTGGTGACCAAGGCGAGCGCCTATATTCCCGTGCTGCCGGTTTACCTGGGCTTGCTGATGGGGGTGATGAAGGAGCGCGGCGTGCACGAAGGCTGCATCGAGCAGATGCAGCGGTTGTTTGCCAGCAAGATGTATGGGCCGCAGGGCGTGGTGGCCGATGGCAACCGGCTGATCCGGATGGATGACCACGAGCTGGACCTGGCCATTCAGGCCGCGGTCTCAACCCTCTGGTCAAAGGTGACGCCGGACAACTTCCATACCCTGGGGGATTTTGCCGGCTTGCGGCAGGATTTCATGCAGCTCAACGGTTTTGAGCTGCCCGGTGTCGACTATGGGGCGCCGGTGGATGTGGCGTCCCTGACCGAGCTGGTGCCCTGATCCCGCCCGGCTGGTCAAGTTATCCTGGTTTCATTCTGCGCGGGTGGCCGTGCTCACTGACCGTCAGGCCACGCTGCTGGTCAGTTCATCCTGCGCCGAAGGGGTTGTCGCCAATATGGTCTGGTTGCGGCCCTGGCGCTTGGCTTGATACATAGCCATGTCGGCGCGGTGGATCAGCGGGCCAAGCCCCTCATCAGCCTCTGAACGCCCCGCTATGCCGATGCTGATGGTCATGTGCGGTGTGTCCAGCTGGGAAATCCTCAGGCGTAACTGCTCTGCCAGGTGCCAGCAATCCTCTGCCGCCAGTGGTACCGCCACCAGAAACTCCTCGCCTCCCCAGCGCCCTATCAGCTGTGCGTCCGGGGCCCAGTCGCTCAGCTCTCGCGCCAGCCGCTGGATGGCCCTATCACCCGCCTGATGGCCGTGTCTGTCATTGATCTGCTTGAAGTGATCGATATCGATGATGAGCAGGGTGAGCGGGTCTTCCAGTTGCCACTGGATGGCAAGCCGTTCCAGCAGGGCGCGGCGGTTTGGCAGCTCGGTCAGCTGATCGAAGGTGGCAAGCTTGTAGAGGTGGCGTGAGCTGCGGTGCAGCCTGTGGGTGGTGATGCCGAGCAGGAGCAGGAGCAGGGCGCCAGCCAGCAGGCCGACCAGCATCAGCTGGTAGTTGCGGGCGCTCTGTTGGTGCAGCAGCTGCTGGCGCTTGCGCTCGTTCTCCTCTTGCAGCACCCGGTTGTTGGCCTCGCTGCGGGCCAGATCCATCTCGGCCTGAAAGGTGGCGGCATGCTGGCTCAGCGCCTGATTGAAGTGCTGCTTGTAATCGTTCATGTAGGCGGACAAGGCTTCATAAGCCTCCGGATAGCGGCCCTGCTGGGCCAGCAGGCTGGCTTGCAATGCCTTGCTGCCGGCGCTGGGGTGGCCCTGGGACGTCAGCAGTTGCAACGCCAGCTGTATCTCTCCCCGGCCCTGCAATGCCTTGACCCGGGTCTCGAGCAGGCGTTCCCCCGCATCCTGATATCCCAACTGCTGATAGAGTGCCTGCGCTTCGTCCAGACTGCGCAGGGCTGCCGTCCAGTCACCCTGGGCGTTGAGCGCCATGGCCTGATAGCCGAGGATGATGGCGCGGTAATCCGGCGCCAGATGGGGGGTAGCCAGCAGGCTGTCGAGCAGTTGTCCGGCCTGGATGGGGCGATCCGTGTCTATGTAGAGCCGTGCCATGTTGGCTTTGATGATGGTCTGGCTGTTTGGCTCGTCCAGCTGCACCATCTGCTGCAAGGCTTCCCGATAATAGGTTTCCGCCTCTCTGGGCAGACTCAGGTCGGCATAGAGGTTGCCCAGGGTCATCAAGAGGCGGGCTGAGTCCAGGCTGGCAACCGGTTTGTCTCGTGCGGATTGCTTGAGGCGAAAGGCCGTCTTGAGTTCGGCGATCGCCTCTTTCAACTGCTGGGTGCGATAGAGTGCCAGCCCGTTCAGGGCATGCCATTCAGATGCTTGCATTGGGTGGTCGATAACGGCGGGTTTGAGCCGGGCCAGCAAGCGGAGTGCTTTATCAGGTGCCTCTGTATCCAGGATCAGGGCAACCTCTTGCAACTGAAAATCGAGCAGGCGCAGGGGTTGCTGCTGGGCACTGGCCAGCTCACGGGCTCTGGCGTTGTCGAGCAGGGCCTGCGGATAGTGACCCAGGGCTGCCTGGGCCAGGGCTCTGGCATAAAACAGCTCCATATCCTGCTGCGGGTTGGCATCGAGGCGTTGCAGATAACCGACGGGATCGCGCGCCGCCTGCAATTCAGCCTCTTCCAGCAAGGAGGGAGCGGCCTGCAACTGGGTTATCCAGAGCAGTGCCAGTGCCGTTATGAATCTCATTGAATCCTTTCCCTGACCACTGGCGCCATCATAATGGCTGAATCCACGTACACCATGTTTCTTTGCTTCTCTATACCTGTATGGGGGATAGGATGAGGCGAAAAACGGTCACAACTGAGCAGTTTGGCCGCCGTATCTGGTTGATTCGTGTTAAAACAGTGGCGACAATCGTGATCAAATCACAGTGGAGAATCAGCATGTTGGCAAAAGCCATGATCGAGAAGTTGAACGAGCAGATTAATCTTGAATTCTATTCCTCCAATCTCTACCTGCAGATGAGCGCCTGGTGTGAGGACAAGGGTTTCGAAGGTGCCGCCACCTTCCTGCGTCAGCACGCCGTCGAGGAGCGCCAGCACATGGAGCGTCTGTTCACCTACGTGAGCGAGACCGGCGCCATGCCGATGCTGGGCGCCATCGATGCGCCTCCCCACGAATTCAAATCCCTGGGCGACATTTTCCGTAACACCCTCGAACACGAATATCACATCACCCAGTGCATCAATGGCTTGGCTCACGTGGCATTCACCACTCAGGACTACTCCACCTTCAACTTCCTGCAGTGGTACGTGGCCGAGCAGCATGAAGAGGAGAAGCTGTTCAAGAGCATCGTCGACCGTCTGTCGCTGGTGGGCGAAGATGGCAAGGGTCTCTACTTTATCGACAAGGAGCTGGCCGAGCTGGCCAAGGGTGCCCCCGCCAGCGTCATGGATGGCAATGCCTGATAGTCGTGGACACTTAGTGTTCACCCAGTACAATAACGGCCCCTTTATGGGCCGTTTTTTGTTTTTTTATGGGTTGCCGTTGCGGTGGTGCTTGGCAGGTACAATAACGGTTCTTTTTATGGGCCGTTTTTTGTTTTTTACGAGTTGCCGTTGCGGTGGTGCTTGGCAGGCACAAGAACGGTTCTTTTTATGGGCCGTTTTTTGTTTTTTATGAGTTGCCGTTGCGGTGGTTTTTTTGGTCGCGTGTTCGGCCGTCTGATGAGTAGGGCAGTGATGATGCAAGTGGATGTGGTGGTGATCGGGGCCGGTGCGGCCGGTTTGATGTGTGCCCAGCAGGCGGGTTATCGCGGGCGCTCCGTGCTGGTGATCGACAACGCCAAGAAGCCGGGTCGCAAGATCCTCATCAGCGGTGGTGGTCGTTGCAACTTCACCAACCATCAGGCCGGGCCCCACGCCTTCCTCTCGGGCAATCCCCATTTCTGCAAATCGGCGCTGGCACGCTACACCCAGCAGGACTTCATCGACCTGGTGGACAGGCACGGGGTCAACTACCACGAGAAGACCCTGGGCCAGCTGTTCTGTGACGAGAGTGCCAAGGAGATAGTCGATGTGCTGCTCACCGAGTGCGACTGGGCTGGCGTCACCCTGCAGTTCCAGACCGAGATCCTGTCGGTCACCAGGACCGAGGCCGGTTTTGTGCTCGGTACCAGCAAGGGAGAGGTGAGCTGCCACTCTCTGGTGGTGGCCACTGGCGGCCTCTCCATGCCCAAGCTGGGCGCGACTCCCTATGGTTTCAAGCTGGCGGAGCAGTTTGGCCTCAATGTGCTGCCGACCCGCGCCGGTCTGGTGCCGTTTACCCTGCATCAAGCCGAGAAAGAGGCCTTTGCCGATCTGGCGGGTATCAGCCTGCCGGTGGCGGTGACCGCCGAAGATGGCACCCGCTTCAAGGAGGCCATGCTGTTTACCCATCGCGGTCTCTCCGGCCCTGTCATACTGCAGATCTCCTCCTTCTGGCTGGCGGGGGAGAAGATCCATATCAACTTGTTGCCCGAGCTGGATATCCCGGCGGCCCTCAAGGCATGGGCGCAGGCTCATCCTGCCCAGGAGTTGAAAACAGTGCTGGGTCGCGAGCTGCCCAAGCGTTTCGTCGACAAGCTGGTGGAGCTGGGTCAGCTCAATAGCAAACCGATGCGTCAGTACAACGAGCGAGAGCTGGAGGCCATCGCCACCCTGCTGGGGGATTGGCAGATACTGCCGAACGGCACCGAAGGCTATCGCACCGCCGAGGTGACCCTGGGCGGCGTGGATACCAACGAGCTCTCCTCCAAGACCATGGAGGTGCGCAAGGTGCCCGGTCTCTACTTTATCGGCGAGGTGGTGGACGTGACCGGCTGGCTCGGGGGCTATAACTTCCAGTGGGCCTGGTCTTCCGGCTGGGTGGCTGGCCAGTACTGCTGATCTGCGACGGCCCTGTTCCCGGCGGCAGGAAAATTGGTATAGAGTGGCAGTTCACTATTTTATCCGGCGGGGCTGCCTGCCTGTTCTTGTTTGCTGGCGAGGTGGGAGATGTTTGAGAGTCTGGGTGTCGTCAATGTCTGGACCTATCTGGTTGGTCTCTTCTTCATCATCATAGCGCCGGGCCCCAACTCCCTTTATGTGCTGCGCACCGGCGCGAGCCGTGGCGTAGGTCCCGGTTATCGGGCGGCGCTCGGCGTCTTCGTCGGCGATGCCATCCTGATCTTCTGCGCCTACCTGGGGGTGGCCTCTCTCATCCGTACCACGCCCCTGCTGTTTACTCTGGTGCGCTACCTCGGCGCCATCTACCTGCTCTATCTGGGGGTGAAGATACTGCACGCCAATTTTGTCGCCAAGCGGGAAGGGCAGGAGTCGGTGGTGGACCCGGGTGAGCGTTACTTCTCCAAGGCGCTGACCTTGAGCCTCACCAATCCCAAGGCGATCCTGTTTTACGTCTCCTTCTTCGTGCAGTTCATCGATTTCAACTATGCCCACACCTGGCTCTCCTACCTGGTGCTGGCGGGCATGCTGGAAGCCATGAGCTTCGTCTATCTGACCCTGCTGATCTTCGGCGGCACCCTGATGGCCCGCTTCTTCCGCCAGCGACAAACCGCTGCCCGCCTCGGCAATGGCCTCATTGGCCTTTTCTTCATGGGATTTGCCGCCAGGCTCGCCACCATCTCTTCCTGATCCCCCACCGGATGCGCTCATCGGACTGGTCGATGAGCGTTTCTGGCCATCTCGCATCCCGATGCTCCCTTGGGCGCCCGCCTGAGGTAAACTACGGCGCCCAAAAGGGGACGCCTGTGCGGATGCTGTTCGCCCGCCAGACGGCGCAGGGATGACCTCCCCTGGCTTTCATGGTCAGCAGACAATTGGCTTATACATCTCATAGTGCGCCCTGGTGGCCAGAGGCAGGAGGGCCCATGCTCGAAAATCAGATGATGTTGTTGGCGGTGTTTGAACGGGCTGCGCTGATGCTGATGACCCTGTTCTTTCTGACCCGTACAAGGCCGTTTCAGCGGCTGTTCCAGAAGCGGGATCACACCCCGGCCGAGCTGGTGCTGGTGGCGGCCATCTTCTGTCTGTTCGCGGTGTTCAGCACCTACACCGGCATTCCGGTGGAGGGGGCGCTGATCAACGTGCGGATCATCGCCATCATCTCGGGCGGCATCCTGTTCGGCCCCTGGGTCGGCATCCCGGCCGGGGTCATCTCGGGCCTGCACCGCTACCTCATCGACATGGATGGCCACACCTCGATCCCCTGTCTCATTGCCAGCATCATCGCCGGTCTGCTCGCCACCTGGTTGCACCTGCGCTGCCGCAAGTCGCGACTGTGGCTCTACGGCATACTGGCGGGCATGTTGTGCGAGGGGCTGACCATGTTGCTGATCTGGCTGTTGACCGAACCCCATGAGGTGGGGGTGGAGATCGTCAGCCACATCGCCTATCCGATGATCGCCGGGGCACTCTGTATCGGCCTCATCATCAAGCTGGTGCAGGATCTGGATGACGAGAAGGAGCTGATTGCCGCCAAGCAGGCCAAGCTGGCCCTCGACATCGCCAACAAGACGCTGCCCTTCTTCCAGAAGGTCGATCGCCACTCCCTTGGCCAGGTGTGCGGCGTCATCTGCAACGAGATCCATGCCGATGCGGTGGCCATCACAGATACCCGCGACGTGCTGGCCTACGTGGGGGTGGGCAAGGATTACTACGAGCTGGACGAGCACCACGCCATCAGCGACATGACCCAGCGGGCCGTGTTGCTGGACCAGATCATCATCAACAACGATCTGCGCCAGTATCACCTGTCAGATTTTCACTCTGTCATCATTATTCCGCTGCGGGAAAACGGCGCCGTCAGCGGCACCCTCAAGATCTACTACCGCCGCACCCACAGCATTACCAGCTCGCTGCGAGAGATGGCGGTGGGCCTCTCCCAGCTCATCTCCACCCAGATGGAGGTGTCGCGCATCGAGCAGTTGAAAGAGATGACCCGCAAGGCGGAGTTCACCGCATTGCAGAGCAAGATCAACCCGCACTTCCTGTTCAATGCCCTCAACGCCATCTCATCCTTGATCCGCATTCGTCCCCAGCAGGCGCGCCAGCTCATTGCCAATCTGGCGGACTATCTGCGCTACAACCTCAACAAGGGGGACGAGCTCATCGACATTCAGGAGGAGCTGCAGCAGGTGCGCGATTACGTGGCCATAGAGCAGGCCCGCTTCGGCGACAAACTGGAGGTGGTGTTCGAGGTGGACGATGTGCACATCCAGGTACCGAGCCTGCTGTTGCAGCCGCTGGTGGAAAACGCCATTCTGCACGGCATCCAGCCCCGCAGTGCGCCGGGCCGGGTCACCATAGAGGTGAAACAGCTGGCAGGTGGCATTCGGGTAGCTGTGCGCGATACAGGTTACGGCATCAGTCAGGCGGTGATCGATGGCGTGGCCGCCGGTCGGGTGGAGAGCCGCAGCATAGGGCTGATGAACGTTCATCAGCGGGTCAAGCTGCTCTATGGCGACGGTCTGCAGCTAAGACGGCTGGAGCCCGGAACCGAAGTCTGTTTCTATCTGCCGGTTCAGGAGGCGATACCATGTTGAAAGCCATTATTGTCGAAGATGAATATCTGGCCCGGGAGGAGTTGGCCTATCTGGTGGGCCAGCACAGCCAGATTGAGATAGTGGCGAGCTTCGAGGACGGACTGGAGGCCTTCAAATACCTGCAGGATCACGAGGTGGACGTGGTGTTTCTGGATATCCAGATCCCCTCCATCGATGGCCTGCTGCTGGCCAAGAACCTGCACAAATCGAGCCATCCGCCCCACATCGTCTTCGTCACCGCCTACAAGGAGTTTGCGGTGGAGGCGTTCAAGCTGGAGGCGTTCGATTACATCCTCAAGCCCTACAACGAGCCGCGCATCATCAATCTGCTGCAAAAGCTCGAGCAGGCGGGCAAGTCTCAGCCGGTGCAAGGGGTCGAGGGGATCAGCCCGCAGAATCGCACCGTCAATCTGGTGAAGGGGGAGCGCATCATAGTCACCCCCTGCGAGCAGATTTACTACGCGGAAGCGGACGAAAAGCTGACCTATGTCTATACCCGCACCGATCGCTACGTGATGACCATGACCATCAGCGAGTTTGTCAGCCGGCTGCCTGCGGAGGGCTTCTTCCGCTGCCATCGCTCCTACTGCGTCAACATCAACAAGATCCGCGAGATAGTGCCCTGGTTCAACAGCACCTATCTCATCCGGCTCCATGACCTGCCGTTCGAGGTACCGGTCAGCCGCAGCAACATCAAGGCGTTCCGTCAGCTGATGCGGCTCTGATTGTCATTCATTCCCGCCGATCTGCATTTCATGCCTTAATCGGTCGGCGCGAGCTGCGTCTTGCCTATAGTGGCCTCAATTTCCTTAAGGCCATCGACCGAGACGCATCATGACCAAAGAGATGAATCGCACCCGCTATCTGACCCTGATAGGTACCATCATCACCCAGTTTGCGCTGGGTTCCGTCTACACCTGGAGCCTGTTCAACGCCCAGCTCTCCGACAAGCTGGACGAGCCGGTCAGCCAGGTGGCGTTTGCCTTCGGTCTGCTCAGCCTGTCGCTGGCGGTCGCCTCTTCCATGGCGGGCAAGTTGCAGGAGCGGTTCGGGGTGCGCAATGTCACCCTGGGGGCCGGCGTGCTGCTCGGCATCGGCTTCTTCCTCACCGCCCACGCCAGCAATCTGGCCATGCTCTACCTCTGCGCCGGTATTCTGGTGGGGTTTGCCGACGGTACCGGCTACCTGATGACGCTCTCCAACTGCGTGAAGTGGTTCCCGGAGCGCAAGGGGCTCATCTCCGCCTGCTCCATCGGCGCCTATGGCCTGGGCAGCCTCGGCTTCAAGTACATCAACCTACTGCTGCTCTCCAACAACGGCCTGGAAGCGACCTTCCAGCTGTGGGGATTGATCGCCATGTCCATGGTGCTGGTTGGCGGCATGCTGATGAAGGATGCACCCAAGCAGACAGCTTCGGCGCAGCAGACCGAGAGCCGTGATTTCACCCTGGCCGAGGCGATGCGCAAACCGCAGTACTGGATGCTGGCGCTGATGTTTCTCACCGCCTGCATGAGCGGCCTCTACGTCATCGGCGTGGCCAAGGATATCGGCGAGAACATGGTGGGTCTGTCGACTGCGGTGGCTGCCAATGCGGTCGCGGTGATCGCCATAGCCAACCTGGGTGGTCGACTGGTGCTGGGCATTCTGTCTGATAAGATGTCCCGCATCCGGGTCATCACCATAGCCCAGCTGATCACCCTCGGTGGCATGGGATTGCTGCTGTTCGTGCCCCTCAATGCCAACCTCTTCTTCGTGGCGGTGGCCTGCGTGGCCTTCAGCTTCGGTGGCACCATCACAGTCTACCCCTCCCTGGTGAGCGACTTCTTCGGTCTCAACAACCTGACCAAGAACTATGGCGTCATCTATCTGGGCTTTGGATTGGGCAGCATTATTGGCTCCATCGTGGCCTCCCTGTTCGGCGGCTTCATGGCGACCTTCAACTTGATCCTGGTGCTGATGGTGGTGGCCCTGGTGCTCTCCCTGACCATCCGCTTGCCGGCGCCTGTCGCGGTATCTGTCGACAGGGCCTGATCCCCTCATTCCATAGTGATGACAGCATGAAAAGGAAGACCCGGGCTTGGCCCGGGTCTTTGCATTCAAGGGAGTGCAGCTTAGCGTGGGGACAGCCCCAGCAGGCTGCGTACATGGCGGCTAGTATCCTCCACCGTGTGCCAGTCGCTGCCCGTGATGGTGACATGACCCATCTTGCGGCCGCGGCGAGCCTCGCCCTTGCCATAGAGATGCAGGTGCACTCCGGGCAGGGCCAGCACACCTGCCCAGTCTGGTGTGCCCCCGTGCCAGAGATCCCCGAGCAGATTGAGCAGGATGGCGGGCCGCACCTCGGCTTTCTCGGGCAAGGGGAGATCGCACAGGGCGCGCACCTGCAACTCGAACTGGCTGCACTCGGCATTGTCGAGGCTGGGGTGACCCGAGTTGTGGGGGCGGGGCGCCATCTCGTTGACCAACAGCCGCCCTTCCACCAGAAAAAACTCCACCGTCAGCACGCCGACGTAGTCGAGCGCCGCGATCAGCCGCTCGGCGATATCTTTCGCCTCAGTCTCCAGCGCAGGGACATTGGCCGGGGAGCGGGTTTGATCGAGAATGCCGCCGCTGTGCCAGTTCTGCACCAGGGGCAGGGCGCTGATGGCGCCGCTCGGGCTGCGGGCCAGGGTGAGGGCAAACTCCCCCTCCAGCGGCAGTCGTTTCTCCAGCACGCATGGCACGCTGCTCGCGGCCAGGGCCGCCGGCAAGGCGCTGGGGTCGGGAATCGTCCACTGGCCCTTGCCGTCGTACCCCTCGCGGGCGGTCTTGAGGATGGCGGGGAACAGCTCCGCACCCAGAGGGGGCAGTGGCTCATCCGGCAGCAGAGTCAGGTGGGGGGCCACAGGCACACAGGCACGGGTCAGAAAGGCTTTTTCCTCCCGTCGATCCTGACAGATGCTGACCGGGCTGGCCGTCGGGCGTACCGGTAACTGGTGTTCCAGCAGCGCCAGAGAGGGGGCCGGTACGTTCTCGAACTCGCAGGTGACTGCGGCGCAGCGGCTGGCCAGATCGTGCAGGGCTGCCTGGTCGTCATAGGGGGCGACAATATGGTGATCGGCTGCGGCGCCAGCGATGCTGGCAGAGTCGGGATCCAGCACCACTACCTTGTAGCCGAGGCGGTGGGCGGCCATCACGAAGTAGCGGCCAAGCTGGCCGCCGCCGAGCATGCCCAGGGTGGCGGGTGGCAGTATCATGCCGGGTCCTCCAGTTGCAGAGCCAGCACCCGGTCACGCTCGTTGGCGCGGAAGTCGTCGAGCTGTTGCTGGTAGCGGGGGGCCTCGCCATCCCGGGTGACCGACAGCAATGAGACTGCGAACAGGGCTGCGTTGGCGGCCCCCGCCTCGCCGATGGCGAAGGTGGCGACCGGCACCCCCTTGGGCATCTGCACTATGGAGAGCAAGGAGTCCATCCCCTTGAGGTGGCGCGAGGGGATGGGCACCCCCAGCACAGGCACAGTGGTCTTGGCGGCGACCATGCCCGGCAGGTGGGCGGCGCCACCGGCCCCGGCGATGATGGCCCGCAGGCCGCGATCGCGGGCACTGGCTGCATACTCGAACAGCAGGTCCGGGGTGCGGTGGGCCGAGACCACCCGCGCTTCGTAGGGCACGCCGTGCTCCTTGAGGATGCGGGCGGCAGCCTGCAGCACGGGCCAGTCGGAGTCGGAGCCCATTACCAGGCCGATCAGGGGAGGGGTGTTCATTTTTCTGGTTCCTTGCTGTTAAACGTTTGCTTTCGGTAAACAAAAAGAGCCGGCAAGCCGGCTCAGAATTTCTCGGGTCGCACGATTTCGACCGGCTGCAGAAAGGCGATCATGGCGTAGTCGGGGTAGTAGCGACTCTGCAGGTGGGCCAGCAGCCGTTCCGCCTGCTCGCGGCTGCAAATCGCCTCCAGCCTGATGTTGCCGCTCTCGCTCCAGCTGGCGTTGCGCTCGCCGTGATCGCCTCGTCCGCGTGCATCCGTGATGGTGTAGCCCCGCAGCCCTTCCCGGGTCAGGGTGCGCAGCAGGGTGGGTTCCAGATTTGCTTCCGTGATGACGGTCAGCAGGGTACGGGTCTCGGTCTGCATGATGGCTACTCCGTGAAGTGGCGGGCCCAGCTGTGGTAGAGCGGGATCCCCAGCATGATGTTGAAGGGGAAGGTGACGCCCAGCACAGCGCTGAGGGACAACCCCGGGTTGGCCTGGGGCACGGCGATGCGCAAGGTCGCTGGCACGGCAATATAGGAGGCGCTGGCCGCCAGGGTGGCCAGCAGGGTGAGTCCGCCAAGGGAGAGCCCCATCAGCTTGCCGACCGTCAACCCCAGTCCTGCCGAGGCGAGCGGCATCAGCAGGGCGAAGCCGAGCAGAAACAGGCCATGGCGGCGCAGATCCTGGCACTGGCGTGCCACTATCAAACCCATCTCAAGCAGGAAGAGGGCGAGCGCTCCTTTGAACAGATCCACAAAAAGGGGTTTGAGGGGGGCTATGCCTTGCGGCCCGGCCAGATAGCCGATGGCCATGCCACCGAGCAGCAGGGTCACCCCCTTGCCGAGGAAAGTTTCATGGGCCAGCATGCGCCAGCGGGTCTGGCGGCTCACCCCGCGCGCCAGCATTATGCCCACCAGGATGGCCGGGATTTCCATCACAGCCAGGAAGATGGAGAGCTGAGATTCGAAGCTGATGCCGCGCTCGGTGAGCCAGTTTACCCCGACTGCGAAGGTCGCCACGCTGACCGAGCCGTAGTGGGCTGCGGTGGCGGCGGCATCGATCCGGTTCATCTTGATGCGCAACAGGGCAAAGCCTGCCAGAGTTTGCACCACACCGAGCAGTATCACCAGGGCGAGTTGTGGCAGCAGTGGCAACAAGGATTGCTGGGCCAGACCCACACCGCCTTTGAGGCCGATGGCCAGCAGCAGGAAGAGGGAGAGGGTGTCATAGAGTGCGGGGGGCAACTTGAGCTCGGATCGCACCAGACCGGCCAGCAGGCCAAACAGGAAAAAGAGTACAACAACATCCAGCATGAGGGGTCGCAGGAGGCAATTCACAGGGTGCTTGCATGCTAGAGTGCATGATGCTTCGATAAAATCAGATTTTGATTGATGATTGTTCGGCAAAAACTGATAGGAACCCGGATGCTCAACTACAAACAACTCTATTACTTCTGGCATGTGGCGCGCAGCGGCAGCGTGACACGGGCCGCCGAACAGCTTCATCTCACTCCGCAAACCATCAGTGGTCAGGTCGCGGAGCTGGAGCTGTCTCTCGGGGTGGCGCTGTTCAGCCGGGAGGGGAGGCGGCTCGTCTTGACGGCTGCGGGGCGCCAGGCACTTGAGCAGGCCGGCGCCATCTTTTCGCTGGGGGCAGAGCTGGAACACACACTGCGCCACGCCAGCCAGGAGCTGACCATGCAGGTGGGGATTGCCGACTCGGTGCCCCGCACTCTGGCGTTTGAGCTGCTGGCACCGGCCATGGCGCTGGCGACGCCGGTGCGGCTGATCTGCCATGAAGAGCGGGCCGAACAGCTATTCAGCGAGCTGGCCAGACACAAGCTGGATATGGTGCTGATCGATCGCCCACTGCCACCAGATAGTGGCGTACGTGGCTACAACCATGAACTGGGACGCAGCCCGCTGGCACTGTTTGCAAGTCCGGCGCTGGCGGCTCGTGCCCGTTCGGGGTTTCCCGCCTCTTTGGAAGGGCTGCCGCTGCTTATCCCCGGCGAGAAGTCGGCGACCCATGATCGGCTGCTGGCCTGGTATCGCCAGCAGGGTATACATCCCCATCTGGTCGGCCAGTTTGACGACTCGACCCTGATGAAGTCGTTCGGCAAGGCGGGCATGGGGATCTTTCCCGCGCCTCTTGCGATGCGTGACGAGATTGAGCGCCTCTATGGTGTCGAGCGGATTGCTACCTTGCCCGAGGTCACGCTCTCCTATTATCTGGTCTCTGCTGGCCGTCACCTCTCTCATCCCGGTGTACAGGCGGTGATGGAGGGAGCCAGGCAGCGGCTGGTGGAGCTGGAAAAGCAGAAATAGAAATCTGGATGGCTATACATCCAATCTGGCTCTGCCTATAATCCCTTCCGCTTTGGCGCATCATGCTTAATAGGGAATCCGGTGAAAATCCGGAGCTGGCGCGCAGCGGTAAGGGGGAACGAAGCGACATCAGGGCACTGCCGTCAGGTGGGAAGCCGTCGCCGTAGGCCATCAGCCCCCCAGCCCGAAGACCTGCCAAAGTTCGTATTTCGGGCCGAGAGAAACCGGCCACGAAGTAGATGCTTACGCGAACTTAAGGATCTCTCATGTCCAAGAAATTATTGGTGGCTGCCCTGTTGCCAACGGCGGCCTTCGCCCAACCACTGACCATCCCCGTCAACCCCACCATGGTGGTGACCGCCACCCGTGTCGCCCAACCTGCCTCCAGTGTGCTGGCTCCCGTCAACGTGGTGACCCGTGACGAGATCGACCGTCTGCAAGCCCAGACCGTGACCGATGTGGTCAAGACCCTGCCCGGCGTGGAAGTGGTGAGCAATGGCGGCCGTGGCCAACTGAGCTCGCTGCGGGTGCGTGGCGGTACCTCTTCCCAGACCCTGGTGCTGGTGGACGGGGTGCGTAGCGCCTCCCTGACCGCCGGGATGACGGAGCTCAACAACCTGCCGCTCAACCAGGTGGAGCGCATCGAATATATCCGCGGTGCGCGTGCCACTATCTATGGTTCGGATGCCATCGGCGGGGTGATCAACATCATCACCCGTCCCGATCCTGCGACCAACAAGCACAAATTCAATGTCGGTGCCGGCTCTCACAAACAGCGCCAGGCTGCCTTCAGCAGCGCCAGCCAGATCGGTGAAGCTGGCCAGCTCAAGGTTGCCGGGGGCTTCGATGACGAGACCGGCTACAACGTCCACCCCATCGCAGGGGTGAACGATGGCGACAAGCACGGTCACCGGGGCTATAACGCCATGCTGGACTATCAGCATGCGCTGACCGGCAACTGGGATCTGTTTGGCACTACCCGCTGGTTCCGCAACATTGCCCAGTACGACCGATCGTCCGCCGCTTCTGCCTGGGGCCCGGCCTACCATCAGCGCAACGAAACCTGGACCGAGAATCAGAGCTACCAGCTGGGGTCTCGTTATCACGACGAGCGTTACCTGAGCGAACTGCGCGGCGCCTTCTCCAAACAGGATGCCTACGACTACCCGGACAGCAGCGGCCGCGATCAGGCCACTGACCGAATCTATACCCGTCAGTACACCCTGAACTGGGTCAACAACGTCAAGCTGGACGAGAACTGGACCCTGGGTGGCGGCGCCGACTGGCAGCGCGACATGCTGGATGCTAGTTCCCGCTCCTCCGGTACCGCCTTCCCGAGCGATGCCGACGAGCGCGACAACACCGGGCTCTATGCTCTGGCCCAGTTTGACAACCAGACGTGGCAGGCCGAGCTGAGCGGTCGCAGTGACGACAACAAACAGTTTGGTCGTCACAACACCTGGCAGACCGGGGCTGGTTGGCGCTTTGCGGAGGATTATCGCCTCAGTGCCCGTTACGGCACTGGCTTCCGCGCCCCCTCCTTTAATGACCTCTACTACCCGAGCTCAGGCAACCCTGACTTGAAGCCGGAAGAGTCGAAGAGCCGTGAGCTGATGCTCGATGGCCAGACTGCCGGCGTCGAGTGGCGTGTGACCGGTTATCGCAACGACTTCGAGCAGATGATCCAGTGGGCACCCACTAATCCAAGTGATTCCAACAGCCTCTGGAGCCCTCAAAACGTTGGCAAGGCGCGGATCGAGGGTATCGAGCTGGAAGGGGAATTTGACACCGGCTGGCTGAGCCACCGGGTCTCTGCCGAGTACAAGGATCCCAAGGACAAGGTGACCGACAAACAGCTGCAGCTGATCTCCCGTAAGGGCGCCAAGTGGGTGACCCAGGCACAGTGGCAGCAGCTCGATGGCTCCCTGAGCTGGATCTATCAGGGCGAGCGCTATGGTGATGCGGCCAACACGACCCAGCTGGGTGGCTACAGTGTCTGGAACCTGGCAGTGGGTTATCAGGTCGCGCCTTCCTGGAAGGTTTCCGGCAAGATCAACAACCTGCTGGACAAGGAGTACCAGACTGCGGTGGGCTACCCGGCCGACGAGCGTGCCTATTACGTGACGGTCGACTACTCACTCTGATCTCGACCGTGATTGTATAAATGAGGGGCCCTGCCATTGGCAGGGCCTTTTCTATTGGCGGCAGGCGGGAGTATGATCGCTGCCTTGCACCAAAGGGGGAGGTCAGGTGGCCAATATTCTAGTGTTCGACTCCGGCATGGGTGGCTTGACCATCTATCGCGAGATCCGCCGTGCGCTGCCGGCACACAACTACTTCTATTGTTTTGACAACGCCAACTTCCCCTATGGTGAGCTGAGCGAGTCAGCGTTGATTGCTGCCTGCACCCGTCTGGTCAGTCACATGGTGGCCGAGCATGCCATCGATCTGGTGGTGATTGCCTGCAACACGGCCAGCACCATAGCCCTGCCATCCTTGCGTGCCGCCTTGGCCATTCCGGTTGTCGGCGTGGTGCCTGCCATCAAACCGGCTGCCGCCCTGACTCGCAATGGGTATATCGGTCTGCTGGCGACCCCGGGCACCGTCAGCCGTGAATATACTCATCACCTCATTACCCAGTTTGCCCCAGGCAAGCGGGTGTTGCTCAAGGGCGCGACTGAACTGGTGATCGAAGCCGAGCACAAGCTGGCGGGACGGCCGGTAAACATGGCGCTGTTGCAGGAGGTGCTGACGGACTGGATGGAAGGAGAGGACAGGCCGGATACCCTGGTGCTGGGTTGCACCCACTTCCCGCTGCTCAATGACGAGATCCGGCAATTGATGCCAGGATGTCAGCTGGTGGATTCAGGGATCGCTGTAGCAAGACGGGTGGAACATCTATTGGCTACTGTGGCTGAGCAGCCTTCGCAAGCCATGGTGCAGGCCAGGGCATATTGCACCCGACTGGATGCACAAGCCCAAAAATTGACAGCCCCCTTGCAAGCTTGGGGGCTGTCATCACTCGAAGAGGTGCGGTACTAACTCGTGACCGCCAGGGGATCAGGCATCGACTTCGCTGCCTTCTCTCTCATCTTTATCCCGCTTGTCGTTGGCTTCACGTACCTTGAGGGTACGCTGCTGATACTCCTTGTCATTGAGCACGGCGATGGCCTTGGCGGCATCGGCGGCTGGCATCTCCACAAAACCAAACCCTCTGCGTTTGCCGGTGGCCTTGTCCTTCATCAGACGGACAGAGATCACCTGTCCCTGTTCGGCAAACAGTTCGCGCACGGCAATCTCGTTGGCGCGATACGGCAGGTTGCCTACATATAAGGTGCAAGTCTCTTGGCCGGAGGCCAGCTCGCCTGCTGCGGCAGGTGTCCGCTTAAGGAACAGCGGCACGATGAAACCACCGATGGCCAGACCCACAGCAAAAATCACTTCGGCTTTCAAAGAAAACTGCAGAGCCTGGGCAACCAGATAACCAACCAGCGCCAACACCAGGGCAAGGATGGCAGCCTGCACATAAACGGGAAACTTGGATAAATTCATCTTTAAAGACCTTTTGTAAATGAAAGCAAAAAAGGTGCAACACTCTATTCACCTCCATGGTAACCAGCTTTCCAGCCGGGCGCTACCATGGACCACTTGGGACACATTATCCGTTCCAGTATGGCATTCCCCAATGGGGGAAGGCGCACTTAAATGACGATAAAACAGGACTGAAATCATCAGGTTGTGGATAACACTGTATATATACACTGAGTAAGCTGTTTCTAATTGGATAATTTGAAGTTTCCGTGACTTTCTTCAAAAAAAGCCTTGTCATCGTGATCCTGCTCCCTATAATGCGCCCCTACCAGCACGGCGGAACACGCCGAACTGATGAGCCAGCTTCCTTGTGAAGCCGGCGCC
>NZ_JAPDBE010000010.1:0-123316 GCF_027705025.1 Aeromonas sp. D3
CTCATGATGAACCCTGTTCCATGGCTCCAGATGACAAACATGATCTCATATCAGGGACTTGTTCGCACCTTCCCTAACACTATGGGGCCTGTTGAAACAACGGGTTCGGCTTGTAGCTTGTCAGATAATGGCAGCGGTGATGGCGATTCGGATGGCAGTGGTAAGACTCCTGGTGAGGGGCCTTCAGGAACTAAACCTATTGATGGTTGGCTTGATTTTCAGCCGGTTGTCGGTGATGCCACTGGGACTTCTGTTTCTGGTTCCGTTGCTAAACTAAATAAAAACCTGGGTCTTGCTTTTCGTCAGTTGATGGATGGCACTAAGCGGGATTCTAATAACATTAACTCTATTACTCATAGTGCTGAATCATTTGCTAGGGATATGAAAACAGCGCTCTACCATTTGGATAAAATGTCTAATGATGTTCTTCAGACTAAAAATAATAGTGCTGAGCTTTTGGGTGGAATTAATACATCTAATGAATATTTGAATGCAATAAACGCTAAGCTTGATTCTTTAGGTTCTTCATCTCCTGGCGGGGACAAAGATGGGGATGACTCAAAATTGTATGATGAACTGAAACAGTTTCATCTTAATACATTTGGCCCTGACTTTGCTCAAAATAATATAGGAGGTAACTTTTATGATTTAGTGAGGGGGTATCAATATGATGTTAACAGTATAAAAGAGAGTGTTCATAACCTTGATACCACATTTAGTAGTTTTCATTGGACTACGTCTCAAGAGTTGCGGAATAACAGTATTGAAATGAACCGTAATATCAAAGCGATTGCCGAAATACTCAAAGGGAACGGCGGTGCTGGGGGTGATGGTAGTGGCTCAGGTAGTGGCGATGGTGAGAGTAGTGACATTGATTACAATAAAATGCCTGGATCCGGTGATAACCCCCTTGCAGTCCAGGGCAGTAAATATAATTCCGCTTGCCAGGGAAAAGACTGTTTCTTTGATGTGCCTGCAATGCAAAAGAAACTCGATGATGCCAACAAGTCGCTGACAGACAAATACACGACTATTTCTAGCGATGTGCAGAAGGTCTTTACCTTTAGCCTGTCCGGTTCTGCTGACCCGATGGAGTGCCTTGATTTATTCAGTCACCAGGGAAAAACCTATTCGGTTTGTCCGCCAACGGGGGACTACTGGCAGACGCTCGCCGCGATAATGATGTTTGTGTTCTATTTCATTGCGCTGATGATCATATTTAAGAGGTGATGTATGGAATGGCTTGGAGAGTTCTTTAATTCGTTTTTCGCCGATATATATCAATTGGCGGTGCAGTTTGGCGCGTGGCTGGCCATTCGCTTGGCGGTGCAGTGGGTAGAGTTCAAACTCTTTCTGCTGACGTTTACCTGGGACGTTGCCAAGGAAATATTGGTGAACGTTCACTTTAGTGAATTGCTGTCGTCATCCTTTAATTCCCTGCCGCCGACCATGAAAGGAATACTGTTATACATTCACCTGGACAAAGGGCTAACCATCCTCACCCAAGCGTTTGTTACCCGCTTCATGCTCAATATGATGGGGTGGTAAATGTCTATCAAGATCCACCACGGTGCCCCAGGCTCCTACAAGTCCTCAGGGGCCATCCATACCGATGTGATACCCGCCATCAAGGCTGGCCGCCATATCGTTACCAACGTGGGCGGCTTCACGGCTGAGCGGTGTAGGGAGGTACTGGGCAAGGCCGTCCCCGATGACTTCCAGGTAACGTATATCGAAACCGAATCCCAGGAAGGACGGGATCATTTTGCTCGCTTCTATCACTGGGCACCCAAGGGCGTGTTCTTCTTGGTCGATGAGGTGCAACGGATATTTCCGCCTTCCTGGCGACAGACTGATTTAGACCGGCTGGATTATCCAGGTGGGCCGGATGCAGCTAAAAATGATGGGCGACCGGAAACCATAGACGTGGCCTTTGATATGCACCGGCATCATAACTGGGACTTTGTATTTACGACTCCGAACATCAAAAAGGTGCACCAGGTAATCCGAGCTGCTGCCGAAACAGCCATTCGCCATACCAATATGGCGATATTGGGGATAGGTGGTCGTTACAAGACGGTATTACACCTCTCGGATAATTCCGGTTCGTCCATGTCTGACGTATTGCAAGCCAAGCCATTTAACAAGGTGCCCAAGTATGTTTTCAAACTTTATGACTCAACTACAACCGGTAAAGTCTCGGATACAATCGCGGGTAGCTCGGTATTACGAGATCCTAAAATTCTGTTTTTTCTGGCGGTGTGGGGGTTTTGTGTATTCTTTGGCTTCATCAAGCCTGAGTATATTGATGCTCCTGCTAAGGCCTCTCAGGCTGCTGCTGACGCCTCTTCGGCTCCTGGGGCGGTGGATGGTACTCCCGCTGATGGGGTACGTCCTGGCGGCGCTCCTGCTGCGTCTCCTGGCGGGGTTCTTTCTGTAGGGCCGTTTGCTGGGCATCGGATCATTATTAGCTGTCATGTCCTGGTGAAGGATCACCGGGGCGAGTATCGCGTTGAGTATTCTTCTCACTGCGCAAGGGTGACGCGGTGCAACCGCTCTATAGCGATGATTGGCCGGATGAGCTTGCCAGCGTGGATGCTGTAAGCGGCTGTCATGCGGTGGTGAAGTACCAGGGCAAGCCGGTGGATGTGTATTGCGACCCTGATGGGGATACCCTGCGCCGGAAATACAATGCTGCCCTCTTCGCCGGCGGCGATACCAAAAACGCGCCATCGGATGACCGGTCATAACTATAAATATGAACGGGTATAAAAACCTAACCGCGACATGGCATTATTTATGTTAAATACAAATGCCCAAGCCCCAAAGGACGGGGGCGGTAGCCCCTACAAGCCGCCCCTTGGTGCTGATTTGGCCCTCTAAAGTCTCGCGGCGGAACACGCAGATATAGCCCCGAGACTGGATCACCCCCTTCCCTGCTAAACCGGCTTTTAAGGCTTTCATGCACATATGATGCTGCGCCGTAGCGGGCACTATAATTAGAGTAATCTTTCCTCATTAATATCGAATGTGTCATTGTTGGTTTTGTATTTATAAATCTTTACACTTTTATAGTTATTCTGGTTTAGTTTTTTTAGTGTTTCTCTAATAATAGAGTCATCTGATTGGCATCCGAAATATATTGAATCTATGCTTTCAGGTAGGATTTTTTTTAAAATGATAACATCATTCTGTTGAGCTAGTATGTGAATTGAATTATTTAATTGTATGTTTGGTAGTTTATTGAAGTAATATTCATGATTTCCATCACCTCTTTTGATGCTCATTTTTTTAAGGTTTTCATAAATTATGTCTGTAGTTTTAAGAGATGGTTCTCTCGTTGTCTTTATGAGTTCACCATACTGAAATGGCATTATGCATCTGTGCTCTTTTTCATATATCCATTCGTTGCTTTTAATAAGCATCTTTTCCATGATGAAATCATATGGAATTTGCTCTTCAGGCGTTTTCTCATTAAATTTGTTTATGTCAAACCGCTTGGAATCATAGATAACTCTTTGTGGCAGGGGGTTTGTGATTCCAAGTAGCTTGTCAATTTCATTTGCTTTAAAGCTTCGCTCTATAAAGTCATGTTTATAGCCAATGCAGATTCCTTTGTGGGAGCTTGCATAGTGAGCCCACATTAGTATGTTTCTGTGATTTTCTGTTAGTGATATTACTCCGTAACTTTTTGGTAAATCCATGTATATATTTTTATATACTTCTGTTAGGGACGTATCACCTTGTGCCTTTGCAAAATCAAGAAGGCCTTCGCTTAACTTTGTAGCTAATGCTTCACATAGTGTTGATTCAAAGGGATCGTTGAAATTCAGTGTTGGTGCAAGCTTTATTGCTGGGTTTTCTAAGTGATCTAATATATCGAAGTTATTAGAGTAATATTTATATAGGACTTTCATATGGAGTCTCGGTCGTTTGGCCCCCCGTATAGTAATACGGGGGGAATTCTACTTGGTAGCCTACCCTATCGGAACCCTTATCCTGCATGCGCTAACTGCTCAGTCAGCCAGGTCAAGGCATCCTCGGTGTTCTTGAAGGTCTTCACGCGCTGGGGCTTTATCTTGGGAACCCGCTCTATGGCGATATCGTGCAGGACCTGGGATTTGATGACATGGGCTTTGGCGACCATGTTCTGGTCGTTGAGCCAGCCGTTGAAGTCGTTGGCGAGGCTAAGGGCCTCGTCAGTCCCTCCCTTATAGTCTCTGGTGTCGATCAGCAGGCAGAACATCTTCCCTTCTAGGCCTTCAATGAGGGACTTGATACTGCTAACCCAGAGGCTGCATCCTTCGGCGTTGAAAGCGCCTATCAGTTTACTGGTGATCACCTGCCCTGCCACGCTAGCAGTGTGCTGGCCATGGCACTTGTTCGGCTCCATTTGTTCTCCATCATGCAATGGTGGGTAGGTGGCTGGATCCTGCCATAAATCCCTATTCATGCCGACGCTGACATTTTTGTTATGTGCTGTTCGTCCCTTAATTTAGGCAGCTGACGTGACCATAGCGGGATGCAGAGATGAAAAAGCCGGGTATTCACCCGGCTTGTGTCATTACATGATGCCTAGCTTCTTCCTCCAGTAGAACGCGGCCATTTGCCTTTCGGATCGTTCCACCTGGATGATGGCCAGGGCCTCGATCCTTCTTCTGTCGTACATCACACCGTTAGGCGAGATAAGGCAGTCGTTTTTCATCCGCCAGCCTTCCCAGGCTTTGAAAATTGTGGGCAGCTCCCGCCCGCATGCCATACGCATCAGCCGTTTATAGACAGGGGGTATCTCTGTACCCTTATCCCAATATGTGACCTGCCTCACAGAAACGAAACATAGATTTGCCACCTCTTCAACGGATAAGCCGCATTCAAACCAGCGAAAAATGAAGTTTTTGGTCAACTCTCGTTCCATCCAAGTAAATACCTGATAAACCAGCAAAATTGCGTGGAGTGGCTTATCGGCGGGTTTCGGATGGGCATTTAACAAAACGTCGCATTATGCGCGGTTTTGTTTAAAAGATGAAACACGATACCGAGTTGGTTCTCATCTGGTTGATGACGTCAGATCTTGTTCCTATCAAGTCGGTTGGCCACTGTATCTATCACTCACATTAATTTGTTATCTCTCATTCTTCATCGACACACCAACACACGTTCATTCATGCAACCTATCAAGCGGTTTATGGTTGGCGCTTTCGTGCCGTTCACTGTTGCCGGTGTGCAGATATTTGGAGGTGGTGTCTATGCTGTCATGACCCGCGTCAGCTTGAACATGGGATAAGGGTCGACCATTGAGATTGATGTCATGGGTAATGCCGGTGTGGCGAATGGAGTGCGGGGTCAGATTGCACATCTCGGCGGCGTCCTGGGTAAAGCCGTCTTGTTCGGCCAGATTCGCAGCGGTCTGGATGACCGTCACCACCAGTTCACGCAGTTGGCGGATACCGAGATTGGCATTGAGCTCTCCCTGTTCACGGCCATGCGCGGCTGCTTTATGGCGTACAAAGAGTGGAGTTTGTTCATTGGGGGCTGGCAATGGCGCTAGCCCCAAAAAAGTGCGATAGCGCTTGAGCGCTTCCAGCAAGGCCTGAGACACGGCCACTGTACGCCGTTTGCCGCCCTTGCTGCGTGGAATGTAATAACCCCAGACGCCGGTTTTACCGTCACGGCGAAACTGGCCCATGACGGGCGTAAAACCCGGTCTGGCTGCCACCTCCGAGATGCGCAGATAACAGGCATACATCAGGCTTATCAGAAAACGGCTGCGTTCATGTTGTTCTGGCTGCTCGGTTGCCAGTCGCTCGGCCGCTTGCATGACATAGGACCACTGCAGTTCGGTGAAGGCCTGGCCCTGATCATCGATCTCCTGCTGGACTGGTCGCTTGACTCGTTGTAGCAGCAACGCCGGATTCCTGTCCATGTACTCTTCCTGGATAAGAAACTGGAAGAAGGCCGACAAAATGGCGAGTTTGGTCTTCATTGCCTGCTCACTCAGGCGATACGGCAGTTCACGTCCCAGCTCCCGTTTGCCGAGGAATGGCCGCCATAACGGATTGGGCAGCCGTTCTCCCCACTCTTTGTCGAGGATGAACTGCGCCACATTGCGGTAGGCAATCAGCTGGTCTGGTGGCGCCTGGCAATAGTCGAGATAGCGCATCATGATGCGCCGGGTCAGGTCTTTCGGGCTGATGGCCAGCTCGCTGAAACACCAGTGCAGAAATGTCGTCAGCTCGCTACGGTACGTTTTGTAGTTGTTCTCGTTATGGCGTTGCTCCAGCAGCCAGTCGACCGCCAGTTCGTAGACGAGACCCGCATCGGGCACGTCGTTCAGGCTGAGGTTGGCCAGATACTGATTGACCTGGGGATTGCCCGCCTCCAGGTGAGCCAGGCCGTCAAACAGTGGCATGGCGGGTGGAAGTAACATAGAGGTCATGGTGGTGCTTGCTTGGTTTATAGGATGGGAGCGTGTGCTCTGTTCAAAAGCTGATGCCGATAAATGGGGTTATCGGCATCATGATGTGACAAAAAATCCAGCTGTGTGCGATGCCGCATCGGCTGTTGTAACCCGTTTGGGCGACTTCCTATGTTTATTCAATGGATATGCACCCTTGTTCGAAATTTCTCGGGGTAAATATCCGTAAAAATGACTGTAAATTCTTAAATTGTGAATAGCTTGGGGTGTTTGAGCTTGCTGTTTCACTGTTTCAACCTGGCGCCTCACTCCCCTTGCCTTCACGCCACGCTCTTGAGGGATTTTCCCTTGGGTTTGTCAGCGTCAGCCTTCTCTTCCATTGGCTGGGGATCCTCTTTGGTACTCCCCTGCGCCTTGCCACCGCGCAGTACGTTTTGCAGTACGTCACGCTGTTCGGCCAGGTAGAAGGCCAGGGTCTCTTGCTGTTCGGGTTCCAGATTGACAGGTGCCCCCGCCAGCAAGGTCATCAACTCGTCGGCGGTATCCAGCAGCTTGTCATAGGCATCCGCCTCTTTCTTGCTGGCAAAGGTCATCTTTTCCACTCCCCCACGCACGACAACATATTTGATTTCAACAGCCATAATGGCGTCCTCCTCATGATAGTGAACACAAGTATATGTACGGATATACAGTATTGCAAATATCCAGATAAAGCGGGTGATGATGAGAGACTGTGGCCGATTACGCGGCCATCATCACATTGATGAAAGGGTCATTTGACATCCGCTTTAAGCAAGCTGGATGATGGGCTCATGACGATCACAAGACAACTGCTCATACTGCTGCTGGTTGAAGTGATGCTCCTCGGGGGCATCGCGCATCTGGTCATTGGCCTCTCTCCCCTGCTCTCTCTGCTGTTTGTGGTATTAACGCTATTGGGGCTGCGCTGCCTGGTGGTATTGCTGACCTGGGGGTTCTCCCGCTTTTATCCGGCACCGGCCATCGGCTTGCGGGCCTGGTTACGCATGGTGGTTTGGGAGATGCTCGCCTATCTGTTTACCTTCACCTGGCTGCTGCCATTTGAGCGGCTGCTGATGGCGCCGGACAGGCTTACCCCCTCCCCCCGGCCCTTGCTGCTGGTTCACGGTTACGGTTGCAGTCGCGGGATCTGGCGGGTACAAAGAGCCCGTCTGGAAGCCGCCGGTCACGTGGTCGCCACCGTTACCCTGACTCCTCCTTTCGGTCATCTCGATGACATGGTACCCCTGCTGGCCAGGCGTATCGATGAAGTACTGGCTGCCACGGGCGCCGCTCAGCTGGTGCTGGTTGGCCATAGTATGGGGGGGCTGGTGTGCCGTGACTATCTTGCCCTGGCCGGCGGTGGCAAGGTGGCGCAGCTTATTACCCTGGCGACGCCCCATCAGGGCAGCCAGCTGGCGACCATTGCACTGGGTGACAACGCGCGGGAGATGGAGCCAGGCTCCGGTTGGCTGCAACGCTTCGCCGCCGTGCCGCTGTGTGTGCCCGGGATTTCGGTGCGCACCAGTCATGACAACTTTGTGTTGCCCCAGTCCCGTCAGCTGATGGCGGGCATGGAGGACATAGAGCTCGCAGCCCTTGGCCACCTCTCCCTTATCTACTCGCGCCGTACCACGGCCCTGCTGCTGACCCTGCTTGCCCGCGCCCAGCCAGAAACGAAAAGGGCCTGATTGCTCAGGCCCTTGGTGTTTGTGCTCTCTCTTGATCGATGAAAGCAGGTTAGAAGTGAATGCCCTTGATAAGGGTAGAGACCGCCATCTGATCCGCAGATGCCTTGGACTCGCCGCCCTCTTTGGGATCCGAGAAGGTGCGAAAGCTGGTGTTCATGATCACCTGGGCCACCCGTGGCGCCAGGGCATGGATCACCTGACCGAATACCCCGAGGCGGGTAGCCAGCCGTACATGCTTGTTGATGATGGTGTCACACACCAGATCGGCGGCCTCTTCCGGCGTCATCATGGGCACCTGCTCATACACCTTGGTCGGCGCCACCATGGGGGTTTTCACCAGCGGCATGTTGATGATGGAGAAGTTGACTCCCTTGTCCGCAAACTCGGACGCCGCGGTGCGCACCCAGGCGTCGAGCGCCGACTTGGAGGCCACGTAGGCGGAGAAGCGCGGCGCATTGGTCAGCACCCCGATGGAGGAGATGTTGATGATGTGACCCTTCTTCTTCTCGATCATGGTGGGCAGCACCCCCATGATCACCTTGAGGGTGCCGAAGTAGTTGAGTTGCATGGTGCGCTCCAGATCGTGGAAACGATCGAAGGAGTCCTCGATGGCGCGACGGATGGAGCGGCCGGCATTGTTGATGAGGATATCCACCCCGCCGTGTTCGGCCACTATCTGTTTGGTAATAGCCTCCCCTTGGGCGAGGTCCGCCATGTCTCCCTGATAGACCTGCAGGGTCAAGCCCTGCTCGGCAAACTCGGCCTGGGTCTGTGCAATCTTGTGCTCGTCCCGGGCAATAGTCAGCACCCTGGCGCCAGCCTCGGCCAGCTTTTTCGCGGTGGCCTTGCCGATGCCGGAGGTAGCGCCGGTGATCAGCACTACTTTACCCTCGACGCGGCCGCGCAGAGTGCGGTCGATGAACAGCTCGGGATCGAGGTGACGCTCCCAGTAGTCCCACAGTCGCCAGGCATAGCTGTGCAGCGGCGGCACTTCAATGCCGGTGCCTTTCAGTACCCGCTGTGCTTCGCGGTTGTCGAAGCGGGTGGGATAGTTGATGAGCCGGAAAATATCCTTGGGCAGACCGAGATCGGCGATGGCTGCATCGCGAATGCGGCGCACCGGCGTCAGAGCCATCAGCATGGCCATCAGGTGGCGGGGAATAAAGCTGAACAGGGCCGCATTGATGCGAATGGCGGGCTCGGGCGCGTGGGCAGCACGGGAGAAGGTGCTCAGCATGTCGCCAACCCGCATCGGATGGGAGTCGGTCAGGTGAAATGCCTTGTTGTCCTCTCCGTCCAGATGGGCGATGTGATCGATGGCATCCACCACGAAGTTGACCGGCACCAGGTTGATGCGCCCCCCCTCGACGCCGATGGCGGGCATCCAGGGCGGCAGCAGGCGCCGCAGCTTCTGGATAGTCTTGAAGAAGTAATAGGGGCCATCCACCTTGTCCATCTCGCCTGTGTTGGCATCCCCCACCACTATACCGGGTCGGTAGATGCGCCAGGGGATGGTGCTCTCCTTACGCACTATGCCCTCGGCCTCGTGCTTGGTCTGGAAATAGGGCATGTCGAGGTGCTCTGCCTCATCGAACATGTCTTCACGAAACAGGCCGTCGAACAGACCGGCCACTGCGATGGAGCTGCAATGATGGAAGCAGCGAGCGCCGAGTCGTTCGGCCAGTTGCAGCGCCTGACGGGTGCCCTCAGTGTTGACCTGCTGCTGAATGCCCGCCTTGGCGTTGAGGTCATAGATGGCAGCGAGATGGAGGAAGTGATCGATATTGCCGACGAGTGGTTCCTGCTCGGTGGCGCTTACTCCGAGTTGGGGATGGGTCATGTCTCCGACGATCGGGATTGCCCTTTGCTCGTCGACTCCCCAGTAAGCCAGCAATTCGGGTACCCGCTCAAGATGGGCTGCGCGCATCAAGAAATGCACCCGGCTATTCGGGCGCTGCAGCAGTTTTTTTATCAGTCGGCGGCCGATAAAACCGCTGCCCCCCGTGATGAAATAGTCCATGGTATTTATTCCCTTACTGATTGGGCTGTTAGTTGTCGTTAGATATATCACGCTTCAATTGGAAATATGCATTCGAACATCATCTTCGTGACCGAGACCAAAATTACCACGACTGCCTGTTCCGTTATTAGGTAGAACCCTCTATTTTTTCCCCATAGACTGAGAATGAAAGCTCAGTAATGCCACAACGAATGTTCCAAGGTTGTTGTCATTACCTAATCCCACTCTCCAGTAAGGAAACAATCATGGCCAAGAAATTGAAATCGCTGGCAAGCTCGGTGACCGACAACCAGCTCACCTCGACCATCAAAGAATCCACCCAGCAGATCTGGCTGGCGGGCTTGGGTGCCTATGCCAAGGCACAAGAGGAAGGGGGCAAGATCTTCGAAGCCCTGGTGCAGGAAGGCGAAGCATTGCAGACCCGCACCCGTCAGAGTGCCGACGAAAAGATCGCGGCCATCACTGACAAGACCACAGGTACCTGGGGCCGTCTGGAACAAGTGTTCGAGGATCGCGTGGCCCGCGCCGTCGCCAGCCTGGGTATCCCGACCCGCAAGGATATCGACAAGCTCTCCAAGCGGATGGCCGAGCTGACAGAAGTAGTACAGCAACTGGTCGATGCACAGGATGACACGGTTGCACCGGCTGCCGAAGCCAAACCTGCCGCCGCCACTGTCGCCAAGAAACCGGCGGCCAGGAAGCCACCGGTGAAAAAGGCTGCAGCCCCCATCGCCAAGGTGAAAGAAGAGGTCAAGGCGTTGGCGTCCGAGGTAGAAAAAGTCGCCAAGGATGTCAAGGAGAAGGGCGAGACTACCCTCTCCTGATCTGACCGGCCAGATCTGCTTGGCCTGGCATAGTGATTGACCGGCCCATGCCCTCTTGCTGGGCCGGTTTTGCTTGAGAAGGGAGGCTGTGTCATGAGCACGATTGCGATTGCCCTCGCTGGAGGGGGTCCTCTGGGGGGGATTTACGAGATCGGAGCCTGCGCCGCCCTGGCCGACAGTATCAAGGGGCTGCGTTTCGAACAGGCCGATATTTATGTGGGGGTCAGTTCCGGTGCCGTCGTTGCCTCGGCGCTGGCCAATGGCATTTCCCCCGACAAGCTGGTGCGGATCCTGCTCAGCGATGACAGCAGCGAGTTTTTCGACCCCTCTACCCTGCTGCGCCCCGCTTTCGGTGAATACCTTGGCCGACTGACCTCACTGCCGCCATTGGCGTGGGAATGCCTGGCCGATTATCTCTCCGCCCCCTGGAACAAAAGCTTGCTCGGCTCCTTGCAAGGCATGTCCAAAGCGATCCCGACCGGTTTGTTTGACAGCCGCGGGGTGGATCGCTTCCTGACCCAATTTTTCTCTCGCCGTGGCCGCAGCAATGACTTTCGCAAACTCAAGAGCCGTCTGTTCGTCATCGCCACCGAGCTCGACACAGGCCGCGCCGTGGCATTTGGCAGCCCGGGACTCGATGACGTGCCCATTTCGGCGGCGGTACAAGCTTCTGCTGCCCTGCCCGGCCTGTTTCCACCGTCATTGATCAATGGTCGTCACTATGTGGACGGGGCCCTCATCAAGACGCTGCATGCCTCTGTGGCGCTGCAGGAGGGAGCCGACCTGGTGTTTTGCATCAATCCGCTGGTGCCGTTCGATGCGGGGATCGCCAGCGAGCGCCCCGCCAATCTGGTGGACAGTGGTTTGCCTGTGGTGCTGGCCCAGACTTTTCGCGCCATCATACATTCGCGCATGCACGTGGGGATGGATCGCTACAAGCATCAGTACCCGGATGCCGACGCCTTGCTGTTCGAACCCTCCCAGGCTGATGGCGAAATGTTTTTTGCCAATGTGTTCAGCTATCGGGATCGCCGCCACCTGTGCGAGCACGCCTTCCAGCATACCCGTCGTGATCTGTGGCAGCGCCGGGCAGAACTTGGCCCCATCCTCGCCAAACATGGGCTTGAGCTCAATCTGGGGGCGCTGACCGATCAGCAGCGCTCCCTGCTCACTCCGGGAACTGGCTCGGTCGCAGCACTGGATGCCTCCCTGACCCAATTGCAACATTGGTTGACCCACCGTTATGGCGGCAAGGGCCGCCGGCAACCGAAGGAGTAGCATGGACAGCAAACCAAAGCGGCGAACGCGGGAGCGGATCCTGGCCACCGCCCTCACCCAGTTCAATCTGCTGGGTGAGCCGACCGTCACCACCTCCGCCATCGCGGCTGAGCTGGAGATGAGTCCGGGCAATCTCTATTACCACTTTCACAACAAGGAAGAGATAGTCAACGCCCTGTTCGGCGAATTCGAACAGGAGATGGCTCATCTGCTCGACACCGTCACCCCTCCGCTGGATGAAACAGAAGATATCTGGTTCTTCTTGCACCTGATGTTCGAACTCATCTGGAAATATCGCTTCTTCTACTACGACATCAGCACCCTGATGAGCGGCAATCACAAGGTGGAGCTGCGCTTCTCTGCTCTGCTTCGGCGCAAGGAACAGACCGCCGCCGCCATTTGTCACAGCCTGTCCGGCAGTGGCTTGCTGCAGGGCAGCGATGCCCAGATTGCTGCCCTGGCGGCCAATATCGCGCTGGTGGGCACCTTCTGGATCTCCTATCAACGGGCACTGCACCCGCGGGCCGATGCCGACATCGCCCTCGGGGTGTTTCAGGTAATGCAGCTGGTGGCCCCTCGTCTGCGGCCCAATGCCCGTGCCCATCTGGATGCCATCGCCATGCACTACTGCCCGTCCCTTGCGACGAGGGCGCCCAATTCCGACTTTTAACAGGGAGCACAACATGACCACTTCACAGCAAAAATTGTCCGAGTTCACCCCGTTCCCCTGGCCGGACGCGGCCTATGACTACGCGGGGGCGGGTCTCAAGCAACATTGGGCTCGCCTGCATCAGGGGGATGCAGAGCCCTGGCCTCAGGATACTCAGGTGCAGGCGGCCTGGCGTGCCTACCATGCCGGTGACTTCGGTCAGGCGGTGGCATTGGGGAATGCGGCGGGGGACGCTGGCCTCAACGTGGTGAACAAGGCGCTGGTGATCCACGCCAGCTACCTGCTGGATGACAAGTACGCCAAGCGGGCGGCATTCGAGCTGGCCGCCAGCAACGCCGAGCAACTGCAAAAGCGTCAGCCCGACAATGCCAACGGCTGGTATTTCCACGCCCTGGCGCTGGGTCGCTATAGCCAGGTGATCTCGGTTTCCAAGGCCCTGTCACAAGGGATAGGTGACAAGATAAAAACCAGCCTGGAAAAAGCACTGACACTGGCCCCCGAGCATGCCGAGGCCCACATCGCCTTCGGTGCCTGGCATGCGGAGATCATCGACAAGCTGGGCGCCATGATCGGCGGGATCACCTATGGTGCCAAAAAAGACGAAGCTGAGCGTCACTTCAAGGCTGCGTTGGCCATACTGCCCCACTCTGCAATCGCCCGCATGGAGTACGCCAATGCCATGGTGATGATGCATGGCAAGAGCAAGATGGCGGCGGCCGAAGCGCTCTATGCCGAGGCTGCCGAGTGTGAGCCCATGGATGCCATGGAGCGGCTCGATGTGGAAGCGGCCCGTGAGGAACTGGAGGACGAATAACACCGCCTTGTGGCCATGAAAGAGGCCAACCCAAGGGTTGGCCTCTTTGTTTTCCGGTAAGGCAGCTTGCTCGGTACGCTTAGTCTCCTTGCAGCAGTTGCTCGAGTACTGCAGGGTCATAGACCAGATCCGGTTCCAGCAGCACCAGCAACAGCAGTTGTTCAAACTCCAAGGCAAAGCGATCGACGATAAGGTCGGGATCCGGCACCCGCTTCTTGTCGGTGATGAGGCCAAGTTGCACCTTGTTGTCATAGGAGAGGATAGAGACACCGACACCTATGTCACCCGCCTGGGGCACCCAGAACAGGGGCTGGCGCAGACGCGCACCGGCCAGATAAAGGGTCTGCTGGGGACCGGGCACATTGGTGATGACGGCGCTGGCCTTGGCCGAGAGAATATCGATGGTCTGCTGTTGCAAGGCCTTGGGGGCCATGCCCATTACCTCCAGCAGGTTCAGCACCACGGCTGGTTGCAGGGAGGACTTGAGCGCCTGCATCCGCTCTCGCACCGCATGCAGCCGTTGCAGCGGGTGTTCGATATCCAGAGGCAAGTCCAGGGCCACCAGCCCGAACCGGTTGCCAAGGGCACCGTTGTCGTCGGGGGCGCGCATGTTGACCGGCACCAGGGCCCGTATTGCGACACCATCGGCGTCATCCCCTTTCTCAATCAGATAGTGGCGAAGCGCTCCTGCGGTGGCGGCAATCAGCAGATCGTTGACCGAACAGCCGAGCACCCGTCCTACCGCCTTCACATCCGGTAGCGGTATCTGTTCAGACCAGGCCACCCGCTTGGTGCTGCCTGTCTCCCCTTTCAGCCGGGTCTTTGCATCGTCGGAGAGGGTGGCGATGGTGTAGAGCTCGGCGGTCACATCCCGGCTTATCTTGAGGTAGTCCATCGCCTTGGTGGGATGGGTAAGTAGTTCGACATACTTGGACCAGAGAGTGCCGGTCAGCTTGAGACCGGCTCGCAGCAGGCGACTGCCCTGATGAGCGTCGTGGTCGTCATCATGGTCGCTGGCCAGGGGCTCGGGCTGCGGGCGCGGCGCGGACACAGGACTCTCATCCATCATGGTGAGAAGGGCACGCACCAGGGAGAATCCATCTCCCATGGCATGATGAAAGCGAACCACCAGCGCCTGACCACCGAGGGAGGTATCCACCAGGTGCATCTCCCACAGGGGGCGCTGATGGTTGAGCGGGGTGGAGGCAAAGTCGGCCACCAGCCGCTCCAGCTCGGCCTTGCCAGCCTTGCCCGGCAGGATCACCCGCTTGAGGTGCAAATCGAGATCGAAATCGGGATCGTCACGCCAGTAGTACTCGCCCCCCTCCAGGCTGGCCTTTTGGTGAAATCTGGGCTGTACCCGTATGGTGTACTCGAGACTGGCACGCAGCTGGGCCTCGTCGAGCTGACCGTCAAACATCAGCACACCGACGATTTGCATCAAATTGTTGGGTCTGTCCATCCGCAGCCAGGCGGTATCGACACAGGAGATAAGTTCACACGGTGACATGGTTTTTCCCTACCGTTTCGCTTATTTGTCCGCCATCTTCCCATGAAGACTGCAATATCGATGACGAACAAACAAGAGTCGTATATGTTGGTGCCAATACGCTTCGATTAATTATTTCTGCCTGGGCATAATGAAACGTGGCGACGTGAACATGGCATCGTAAAAATAATTGTTCCGCTCGTCTTGTCTCCGGTTTATTTGTTATTCGGAGGTCGTCTCATCGTTCAGTTAATATACAGATGTGCTGTCTGGCATCTATTTTCGGCGACAGACAGACAGAGCGAGTGTTGATGTTCCTGTGCGGCTTATCCCTGACTGGGACAAGGCAGGCGGTTATCGACATATTCGAGGATCTCCTGCTCCAGCACGCTGCGTACCGGCAGCAGCATCAGGCCGAGGCGCACCTCCAGTTGCAGGTTTGTGTCGGTCAGGCAGAGAAAGCCATTAACCCCGGCACCGCGAAACAGCAACCGGGTCTCTTCCTCATCTTCCCATTCACAGTCGAGTTGGTACTCCTCGCTCATGTCTTGTGCAATGGCTTCGGCGGCGAGCCGCACACCGGCCAGCCCCAGAGGGTGCTGGCGATTGACCTGGATGGTCGACAGGCTGCTGCCGACAAGGGGATCGTATAGGAACATGCTAACTCTCTGAGCGATGACAACATTTATTGATATTAAACACATGAATCAAACAAGTGAAAGCCATTTGCAACATAATTGGGACTCACTTAACAAAGCCGCTTGAGCAAGGGCACCATGCATTTATCCCCTGCCCACCCGCGAGTTACACTCAAGGAGAAGGATGTATCAGCACTGTAGTGCACGCTACTATCCGCCTTACTATCCACTTATCATGTTCCCTGTTTTTATCCGTTCGCCAAGCCATTCGTTGCAGGTCACCAGAGAGCTGAATATGACCCAAGAGACACGCCTATCCGATGATCCGCAGTCCGAAGACGAGAGCACACTGGGGCGGCTCTATCGTCAGCTCAATCGGGTCGCCTCCCTGCGCGAGCAGATGCGTAACCACCCGGAAGATCAGCAAGACAGAGACAGATTGCGTCAATGGCAGGCAGATCGCTTGGGCCGTACCCACAGGGATCTGCTGGAGAGCGAACGCTACGGCCCGGCCGCCGAATTTTTCCTGACGGATCTCTATGGCCCTGGGGATTGTGCCCGGCGCGATGCGGACGTGATGCGAGTCATGCCGACCGCCGAGCGATTGTTGCCGGAATCGGGCCTCAAGGTGCTGGCCCAGGCGATTGAGCTTGACGCCCTCTCCGAGGAGCTCGACTACCTGATGGTGGTGGCGCTGCGTCGCAGTGGCGCCATAGGCCGGTTGACGGCAGCGGCTTATGCCCTCGCCTATCGGGAGGTGGGCGAACCCGAGCGGCGCGCCCATCAGATAACCCTGGTCACAGAGCTGGGGATGACGCTGGACAGGTTGGCCCGCAAGCCTTTCCTTGGCACCACCCTCAAACTTGTCTCTGGGCCGGCGCATCTGGCGGGGCTCGGCGAGCTTTTCTCGTTTGTCGAGCGGGGCTACCGGGTCTGTCATCAGATGGGGCGGGCCAACGAATTTCTGGAAACCATCGCCAGCCGGGAAACAGCCATCATGACGGCGCTGTTTGACGGGGATGCCAGCGTGTTGGCCTGACTGGCGGCGCGTGACGCTCCAATAAGAAGCGGGCCCCTGCGGCCCGCGTCTATTTCTGGTGGGGAAACCTGCGGATCAGATCACCAGCAGATCCATAAAGGCGTGGACCGGTGTGCTGGCCAGCTGCTTGCCATCCTGGCAGAGGGCGAGAATATCGTGCACCCGTTTGGCCGGGAAGCGTGTCGCCAGATTGTGCTGGAATTTTTCCACCAGCAGGGGGATCCCCTCCTCACGCCGGCGACGATGGCCAACCGGATATTCCACCTCCACCTTGGCGCTGTGGCTGCCATCCTTGAAGAAGACCTGGATGGCATTGGCGATGGAGCGCTTGTCTGCCTCCAGGTATTCGCGGCTGTAGCGTTTGTCTTCCTGTACCACCATTTTGGCGCGCAGGGCATCGATACGGGGATCGGCGGCCACGTCATCTTCATAGTCCTCGGCTATCAGGCGCCCGAAGATGAGCGGCACGGCCACCATGTATTGCAGGCAGTGATCCCGATCCGCCGGGTTGTTGAGTGCCCCCACCTTGCTGATGATGCGAATGGCCGATTCATGGGTGGTGAGCTCGATGCGGTCGATCTCGTCGAGCCGCCCCTTCACCTCCTCATGCAACTTCATGGCGCACTCGACGGCTGTCTGGGCATGGAACTCGGCCGGATAGGCGATCTTGAACAACACGTTCTCCATCACATAGCTGCCATAGCCCTGATGCAGGGCGAACTGGTTGCCCTTGAACAGCACATCGTAGAAGCCCCACTTGGGTGCGCTCAGTACGCCGGGATAGCCCATCTCACCGCTCATGGTGATGAGCGCCAGACGAACGGCGCGTGATGTCGCATCCCCGGCCGCCCAGCTCTTGCGTGACCCCGCGTTAGGGGCGTGGCGATAGGTGCGCAGGCTCTGGCCATCAACCCAGGCCTGGGAGATGGCATCGATCACCTGATCGCGATTGCCCCCCAGCATATGGGTCACGACTGCGGTACTGGCGACCTTCACCAGCACAACGTGATCGAGGCCAACCCGGTTGAAGGAGTTCTCCAGCGCCAGCACGCCCTGGATCTCGTGAGCCTTGACCATGGCGGTCAGCACATCGGCCATGGTGAGCGGCGCCTTGCCCTCGGCGACGCGAGTGCGCGACAGCCAGTCAGCGGTAGCCAGAATACCCCCCAGGTTGTCGGAAGGGTGGCCCCACTCGGCGGCGAGCCAGGTGTCGTTGTAATCGAGCCAGCGAATGATGGCGCCTATGTCCCAGGCCGCCTTGACCGGATCGAGGCAGAGCTGGGTGCCGGGCACCCGGGCACCAAAGGGCACGACCGTGCCCGGCACTATGGGCCCCAGATGCTTGGTGCACTCGGGAAAACGCAGGGCCAGCAGGCCGCAGCCCAGGGTATCCATCAGGCAGTAGCGGGCGGTATCGAGCGCCGCTTGGCTGGTAATGGGGTGGTTGCAGACATAATCGGCAATATCGACCAGCACCTGATCGGGAGAAGGTCTGTGGTTGACGTCGACGTTGGCGGACATCGTGATTTCCTTATCGTTGTTGCAAAGAGACGAAATGACGGGGGGCCGGGCCGACGTAATCGGCGCTCGGGCGAATGATCCGGTTGTGTTCCCGCTGCTCCATCACGTGGGCACACCAGCCGGTGACCCGTGAGCAGACAAAGATAGGCGTGAACAGCTTGGTTGGTATCCCCATGTAGTGGTAAGCGCTGGCGTGGAAGAAATCTGCATTGGGGAACAAGGCTTTCTCCTCCCACATCACCTTCTCCGCCTCGCAGGAAACGCGATAAAGACGTGAGTCTCCCACCGCCTCGGCAAGTTTTGCCGACCACTCCTTGATGATGACGTTGCGGGGATCCGAGGTGCGATAGACGGCGTGGCCAAAGCCCATGATCTTCTCCTTGGCGATGAGTTTCGCCTGCAGCTCGCGCCGGGCCTGGGCTTCATCCTGCCAGGGCTCGATCATCGCCATGGCGGCCTCGTTGGCACCACCGTGCAGCGGCCCGCGCAGGGTACCGATGGCGGCGGTAATGCAGGAGAACATATCAGAAAGCGTGGAGGCACAGACCCGGGCTGCGAAGGTGGAGGCGTTGAACTCATGCTCCGCATAGAGAATGAGGGAGACATGCATGACGCGGCGCGCCAGCTCGCTCGGGGCTTTCTGGTGCAGCAGGGCCAGGAAGTGGCCACCGATGCACTCCTCATCGGTATCGAGCGCAATGCGCAGCCCTTCGTGGCTGAACTTGTACCAATAGAGCAGTATGCCAGGGAAGGCCGCCAGCAGCCGATCAGCCACTTCATGCTCGTGCTCGAAGCCATCTTCCGGCTCCAGATCGCCGAGCATGGAACAACCGGTACGCAACACATCCATGGGATGGGCATTGGCAGGGATGCGCTCAAGCACCTCCAGCAGGGCGGTGGGCAAGGTGCGCAGGCGGCGCAGCTCGCGCTTGTAGTCCACCAGTTGTTGTTCACTGGGCAAGGCTCCCTTGAGCAGCAGATAGGCGACCTCTTCAAACTGGGCGCCCTCTGCCAGCTCCTTGATGTCATAGCCGCGATAGGTGAGCCCGGTACCGCTCTTGCCCACGGTGCAGATGCTGGTTTCCCCCGCGCTCTGACCCCGCAGGCCGGCGCCGCCCAATGGCTTCTGTTGTCCCATAACCTTGCCTCCTAATCCCTGGATGTGAACAGACGATCCAGTGTCTGCTCGTAATGGTGATAGCCGAGGAAGTCATACAGGGCTTCCCGGGTCTGCATTGTGTCCACGACGGCTCTTTGGTGGCCATCCTGGCGAATGTGCTGATAGACGTTGAGCGCGGCCTGATTGGCCGCCCGGCTGGCACTCAGGGGATAGAGCACCATGTCGACCCCATGCTTGGCGAGCGCCTCTTTATCAAACAACTCGGTCTGGCCGAACTCTGTCATGTTGGCGAGGATGGGCACCCCAGCCGCCTGTTTGAAGCGATCATATTGACCAAGCTCGGTCACCGCCTCGGCGAAGATCATGTCTGCTCCGGCGGCCACGTAGGCGGCGGCGCGTTCCAGCGCAGAGCCAATCCCCTCCACCGCCAGCGCATCGGTGCGCGCCATAATGACGAACTCCCCGTTCTCACGGGCATCCACCGCCGCCTTGATGCGATCGCACATCTCCTCCTGCGAGACCACCGCCTTGTTGGGCCTGTGGCCACAGCGTTTCTGGGCGACCTGATCTTCCATATGTACAGCCCCCACCCCTGCCCGCTCGAAGGCGCGAATGGTGCGGGCGATATTGAAGGCGCCGCCCCAGCCGGTGTCGATGTCGACCAGCAGTGGCACCTTGGTCGCTGCGGTGATCCTTTCCGCGTCGATCAGCACATCATTGAGGGAGGTCATGCCGAGATCCGGCAGGCCATGGGAGGCATTGGCCACACCGGCACCGGAGAGATAGAGGGCCGCAAAGCCGCTACGTTCGGCCATCAGGGCCATGTAGGCATTGATGGTGCCGACGATCTGCAGTGGCCGTTCGTTGGCAAGGGCTGTGCGAAAACGCAGGCCTGCCGAAGGGGTAAGGCTGGACATCATGACTCCTTTCATTTGTCTGGTCTGACTATCTAATATCACGTTTACGTTAACGTCAATCATACTTTCGTGGCAGAACGGCGCCAGGCAAGACAGGGCGCGGGTTTTAGGGTAAATTTCACCAATTCCTTCAACAGGTTGAATCGTATGTCGGATCCCAATCCCGTGATCGTCTGCCCGGCTTGCGACTTGCTGATCGAACGCAAGTTATTGCCAATGCGACGCCACGCTCACTGTCCTCGTTGCCATCAGCATCTGTATGGACGCTACGCCTTTCGCCCCTCCCAGTTGATGGCCCTGACCATCACAGGTTTTCTGCTGCTGCCCTCCGCCTTCTTCGAACCGCTTATCTACCTGCGTCTGGCCGGGGTGAACTCGGATGCCAACTTGCTCAAGGGCATCCTGGTGCTGATGGTCGAACACGAATTCTGGGTGGCGGGACTGGTGCTCTGGTGCGCCGTGCTGGCACCGGTGGGCCTGCTGCTCGGTATCTTTTTGCTGTCCTGTGGTCTGGCCAAGCGTTGGCACATACTGGCCCCGACCCTTAAAGCGGTGGAGGTGTTTCGTCACTGGGCCATGCTGGAGGTCTACATCGTCAGCCTGCTGGTCGCGCTGTTCAAACTGATCGATATCGCCGATGTGCGCCTGGGGGGCGGCTTGTTGAGTCTGGGTATTCTGATGCTGCTCAACATGACACTGCTGACCCTGTTTGATCCCGCACCTTACTGGGAGCGCGTGCCACTGGAGGAGCCGGAACATGACCCAGACCAGCGCCCGTGAGCTGGGGCTCTGCCGCTGTCACAGCTGCGGTCTGCTGGTTCGCCATCAAGCCGGCGCAGTCTGCCCCCGCTGCCACAGCAAGTTGCAGTTGCGCATCCCCCATTCGCTGGCCTGGTCATGGGGCTTGCTGGCACTGGCCACCTTCATGTTGCTGCCCGCCAATCTGCTGCCCATCACCCACTTCTATAACAAGGGATTATTGCAGTCCGATACCATCTTCAGCGGTATCATGATGCTTTATCGCAGCAAGATGTCGGGGATCGCCACCATAGTGCTGACCGCCAGCATCATAGTGCCGGTGGGCAAAATTTTGGGGCTGGGCTGGATCTGCTGGCAGTTGCAGCGCACCAAGCCGGTGCGGCGCAAGCGTCAGCTCATCATGTATCGCATCATCGATTTTATCGGCCGCTGGTCCATGCTGGATTTGTTTGTCATCTCGCTGATGGTGGCGTTGGTTGATCGCGGCGTGCTGCTCAATGTGCGGGCGGGCCCCGGCGCTACGGCGTTTGCCTGTGTAGTGGTGCTGACCATGATGTCGGCCAGGATGCTGGATACCCGGCTGCTGTGGGACAAAGCGGCCCGCTGATACCCCTTGGATAATCTCCCTTTCTGTTTTTGGACAAGGTGACTTGTTGATGATTTGTTTGTATCTGAAGTGCTGTTCACATCAGCCAATTAAGGAGTCGGTATGATCGGGGCTGAACCCGTCATTGAGAAGCGTCGCTGGTTATCGCCAGTCTGGTTGTTGCCCTTCATTGCCCTCTTGCTGGCGGTCGGGTTCATCTACCAGCAGTTTGCGAGCAGTGGACAACTTATTCGCATCAATTTTGCCCAGGGCAACGGCATTCTGCCGGGCAAGACCCAGCTGCGCTATCAGGGGGTAGCCATAGGGGTGGTACAGGATCTGGAGCTGGCTGAAGATGGCCACAAGATAGCGGTACTGGCCAAGATAGACAGCCGAGCCCGTTCGCTTATCCGCAAAGGCTCTGACTTCTGGCTGGTGAGCCCCAAGGCCTCGCTGACCGAAATTTCCGGCCTCGATACCCTGGTCTCCGGCAACTACATCAACCTGCAGCCCGGCCGGGACAACAATCCGCTGGAAGAGGAGTTTGATGCACTGGACGGCCCTCCCCCGGGTTATCAGGCTCAAGGACGCATGTTGCACCTGACTGCTGACTCGCTGGGGTCGGTCGGGATCGGCGCCAGGCTTTATTTCCGTGGTATCGAGGTGGGCAGCGTCATCAATACCCGCTTGGGCCAGGACAACCAGAACGTGATCCTGGATCTGGTGATCGAGCCGCGCTTCGAGCACCTCGTCAAGGCTGATACCCGTTTCTGGAACATCAGCGGCATCAAGGGGTCCTTCAGTCTGGCCGGCGTCAGTGTGGAGGCGGGCAGCCTCACCTCCATCCTCAGCGGCGGCATAGCATTTGACTCTCCCAAAGCATCGCCAGAGCCACAAAAGGGGCAGACCTTCACCCTCTACAAGGGACTGGCCGAGGCCGCCCGTGGCGAGCGGATCGACATAGCCGCGGGGGATCTGCCCATCAAGGAGGGAATGCCCATCCTCTATGAGGGGATCGAAATTGGCCGTATTGACCCCATTCGCCTGACCGACAAGGGCCGGATCGTGACGGCTTTGATCAACCCGGAACAAGCATTTCGGATCACCGGCGAAAGCCGGCTGGTCTGGGAGACAGTTTCCCTCGGCGCCAGTGGTCTCAAGCACGCTGATCGCCTGCTGGCAGGGCCTGCCATTCGCCTCGACTATGTGGCGGGGGAGAGGGTCAAAGCCATCACCTTGAGCGGCCAGGATCAGGTCAGCGGCACCCGACTCACACTGTTGGCCGATGATCTGGCGAGCCTCAATGAAGGGGCTCCGCTCTGGTACAAGGGGTTGCAGATTGGTCAGATAAACCAGCTGAGCCTGGATGCAAACGGCAATGCCAGCGTCGCTCTGGTGGTCAATACGCAATATCAGCACTTGCTGAAACGGGCCCGTTTCTATCGGGCGTCACCACTGCAGATCGATGCCGATCTTAGCGGTATCAAGGTGGAAACCAGCCCGGCCAGCGCCTGGATTGGCGGCGGTATCAAGCTGGTGCAGGCCGTCACCGGTGAGCGCATCAACCGCCTCTACCCGAGCCAGGAGCTGGCATTGCTCGGTACCCGTGATGCCAAGCCTCAGCGCTGGTTGCTTAAGGCAGAGCAGGCAGATGGTATCGGCATCGGCTCCCCCGTACTCTATCTGGGACTTGAGGCGGGCAAGGTCAAGCAACTGCGCGCAGCCAAAGAAGGGGTGGAGATCGAGCTGGAGATTGACGGCGTTTATGCCCCCCTGCTCTCCCGGCAGCCGCAGTTCTGGAAAAAACCGGCCCTGGATACCCGGGTGCGCGTCGATGGCGTACACGTCAAGGTGGGCAATCTTGCGACCCTGCTGCGCGGTGCCATCGAGTTTGACAGGCTGGGAACCGGCCGCAGCAGCCATCAACTGTTTGATAGCAAAGAGCAGGCACGGGCGAAAGTGCGCGCCCTCTCCCTGGTGGCCGACAACAATCCGGGTCTGGGGGTTGGCAGCCCAATCCGCTATCGCGGTGTCGACATCGGCAAGATTGAGCAAATTGAGCTGGAGCCATCGCTGGGTCAGGTGATCTTCAAGGCCGAGCTGGATGGTCAGTATGCAGAGCGCTTTATGCAATCCGGCGCCCGTTTTACCCTGGTACAAGCCAAGCTGGGATTGGGCGGCATAGCTCACCTCGATACCCTGATCAAGGGAGCCTTTGTGGAGGCTCAGCCAGGCCAGGGGGCGGGCAAGGACCGTTTTCCCTTGAGTCAGACGGGCCCGGTTGGGCTGGCCTTGACCCTCAAGAGCCCGTCAGTCAGCGGCTTGAGTGTTGGCAGCCCCTTGCTGTTTCGCAAACTGGTTGTTGGTAGCGTCACAGGCGTGGCGTTGGCGCGTGATGGCAGCGAAGTGTTGATCGATGTGAGCGTTGATCAGGAGTATGCCCACCTGGTTCGGGCCAACACCCGCTTCTGGAACGTCTCCGGCGTCAAGGCCGACATAGGTTTGACCGGGGGCACCATCGAAGTGGAAACCGTGCAGAGCCTGCTGGCGGGCGGCATTGCCTTCAATACCCCAGAGCGGGAGATGGGGCCGACCGTCAAGGCGGGCCATCGTTACCCCTTGCATGGCAAGGCAGAGAAAGAGTGGCTGGAGTGGAGCCCTCGCATTCTGCCCTGATCGTCTCTTTCCTATTACACCAGCCCGGCCATGACGCCGGGCTTTTTTATGTTGCCGGTCGGCACTGTTAAGAAAATTCCTAGACTTGTGATAGGATATCGCCCCTTATTTTGGGTCAACGAGACGGCGCCGTGCACGACAATACCTATCTTCCCGATCACTTCTTGCACTATATTGCGGCCATCATGCCGGCTCATCTCTCCATGGATGAATTCGTAGCCAGTTGTCGGCGGCCGCTGCGGCGCAGCATCCGGGTCAACACGCTGAAGATATCTGTCTCCGACTTTGTGATGCAGATGCAGCCACTTGGCTGGCAATTCGATGCCGTTCCCTGGTGCGAGACCGGTTTCTGGTTGACCCGGGCCGATGAGTCCGTGCCCCTTGGCAATACGGCAGAGCACCTGAGCGGCCTCTTTTATATTCAGGAAGCGAGCTCCATGTTGCCGGTGACGGCGCTATTTGCCAGCGATCAGGTCAAGCGAGATGGCATGCTGCTGGATGCGGCGGCCGCCCCTGGTTCCAAGACCACCCAGATCGCGGCCTTGATGAACAACCAGGGCATGCTGGTTGCCAATGAATATTCCAGCAGTCGGCTCAAGGTGCTGAGTGCCAACATCCAGCGCTGTGGCGTTACCAATGTGGGCATGACTCACTTCGATGCCAAGGTGTTTGGCCAGTGGTTGCCGGAGACCTTCGATGCCATCTTGCTCGATGCACCCTGCTCCGGTGAAGGGACGGTGCGCAAAGATGAAGATGCCTTGCGCAACTGGAGTATCGAGAGCATCGACGAGATTGCGGCGGTGCAGCAAGGGTTGCTGGAGAGCGCCTTTCACGCCCTTAAACTCGGCGGCGTGCTGGTCTACTCCACTTGCACCTTGAGCCAGCAGGAGAATCAGGCGGTCTGTCAGTCTCTGCTGGACAAGTTCGGCGATGCCCTGACCGTTGATTCGCTGGCCGACCTGTTCCCCAATGCGGAGCAGGCCTGTACGCCCGAAGGATATCTGCACGTTTGGCCCCAGATCTTCGACAGTGAAGGCTTTTTCGTCGCCAGATTGCGCAAGCATCACTCTGTGCCCAACACCATGTTCAAGCCGGGTAAACTCGGCAAGTTCCCCTTCTCGCCACTGCTGGCCAAAGAGGCTGAGCCCATGTTGCGCGAGATTGAAGCCAATTTTGGTGTGGTGCCCCAAGGTCAGCTGTTTGGTCGCAATGACGAGATCTGGCTCTTCCCTCACCTGTTTGGGCAGGTGCAGGGCAAGCTGCGTTTCGATCGCATCGGCATCAAGCTGGCTGAGACCTTCAAGAAGGGCTATCGCCTTACCCATGAGTGGGCGCTGGCCTATGGCGACAAGGCGACACAAGGGGTTGTCGAACTCGACAGTGCCAATGCGCGAGAATTCATGATGGGGCGGGACGTCTGGCCCGAGCAGGAGGCAGGCACTGGCGAGGTGATCGTTCGTTATCAGGGGCATACCCTGGGCATGGGGAAGTGGGTCGGTAGCCGGGTCAAGAACGCCCTGCCCCGTGAGCTGGTGCGCGACAACAATCTGTTCGGTGCATAAGCGCCGCGCCTGATCGAGTCTGGAAAACCCACACTTCGGTTGAACTTTTATTCGGATCTTGAAAAGCCTTGAACCTTGTCTAAGCTTAAGGCTATCCGAACACCAGTTAGCGCACGGCTCTGCAAAGAGCCAATTCCCCTATGCCAGGTACAAGGAATTCGTACCTGGCTTTTTTTATGTCCGGACGTTCTTTCACTCAAGCACATCCGCCATCTCTTTCTCAACCTGGGGTTGGGATGACAACTCATGCTGATAGAGCAGATCGATCGCCTGCTCGATGAGCGAAGCCTGACTGTCTTCAAGGTGCATCCCCAATTCCTGTAACCGCTCGGCGTGACGATTGCTTATCCAGCACTGCAACCGGCTATGGGTTTCCTGCTTGCGTTTCACATGCTGGCGCTGTCGTTCGGCATTGTTGTGTGGGGCTGCCGCTTGGGGCTCATTCACATTTATTTCCTGGCTCATATGACCTTGCAATGTTCTGTTTTAATGTTTGTTATCTCTAACCTGTGGTGCATTGTTGCCTGAACAAGAAAGCTCTCCCCTCCCATCAGGCACTTTGGCAAAGCGCGATAAATATATCATCAGATCAACAAGATATAATTTAACATAAGAAATGCAGTGACGCGGAGTGTCACAACAAGCCATCCAGTGCGTGATCGGAGAACTTGTGGGCATAGTCGAAATACTCCTGCAGGGTACGCATGTCCTTGTGGCGAGTCACCTCAATGATCTTGTTCATGGGCTTGCCGGCGGTGACGGCCGAGGTGATGAATCCCCGTCGCAGGCTGTGGCCACTGACATAAAGATCGTCGATGGCCTGGCCGGTGCGCCGCTTGATCATCAGGTTTATCCCCTGAGGGCCGAGAGGTTCCGACATAAGCTGACCCCAGCGGTTCATGCGACGAAACAGCGCGCCCTCACCGATCCGGCTTTTTTTAAGCCAGGTGTGCAGCGCCGAGACGGGGCAATACTGCTTGCCAGGAATGAGCGCTATCTCGGTTTCATGGAGCTGATGTTTGCTCGGCTTGAGGCGAAGCCGGATCCCCTGCCCCACAAAATCGAGATCGCTGACCTCGATTCTGGCCGCCTCCGAGCGGCGCAAGGCACCACTGAACATCAACAGCAGCAGAGTGTGATCCCGTAAACCGGCCAGGTTGGAGGTGTCGATTTCATCGAGTACCCTGGCCAGCGGTTGCAGGGTCAGCGCCCCCGTCTTGCGCTTGCGGTTATCACCAAGACGCACTATGCCACGCATCATCTCCTTGATTTCAGCATGCTCGGTCGGCATGGGATGAATGCCTTTCTGCTTGAAGGCGTAGCGGATCCCGGCCAGTCGCCTGACCAGGGTCGCAGGTTTACGTGGTTCACCGTTGCGCAGCTCCCCTTTCCCTTCCTCTTTATCCAGCCACACCCAGTCCGCCAATATGCCATCGGCCTGATCCGCCAGAAAATTCATGATGTCGTGATGAGTGGTTTGCAGCGGGTCAAGCCCGTGGAGCTGGCACCAGAATACAAAAATACGGGTATCAGCCTGATAGGCATTGAGAGTGGAATCCGCTTTGGCACTGCGCAAGAAGCGTCTCGCCCGACTATTGAGCTGAGGATCGAACACAGTCTGCAATGACTGATAAACAGGGGGTGAAACAGTTGGATAAGCCACGTAAGTCTATGATTTAATGCGGAGTTTGAGAGGATCTTACAGAATTTTTCATATACATCAAGTATCGATAATGAATATTATCGATACTTATAGAATCTCTAATTAAACCACCTGAACCTCGATGCTCACCTGCAGCAACATCATCTGTAATAAACAAGTTTATCAACGACGTCATCTCGCTGACATTCAATGATCTGTGAGAGATAACAAGTGGCATGGCAGTGATAACGAGGGGAAGTTGTGCGGATGATTTTAACTAAAGAGGCCCCTTTATCCGGGGCCTAGTCGTTTATTTTTTTGCCAACTTGAACAGTTCAAAGAAGTTTCGGCTGGTCACCTCTGCCAACTCGGTCAGCGGCATCTGACGAAGGTCGGCAATAAACTGGGCAACATCTCGCACAAAGGCAGGTTCGTTCTCCCTCCCCCTATGAGGCACAGGGGCGAGATAAGGAGAGTCTGTTTCAACCAGCAAGCGTTCCAGCGGCAACGCCTTGACCACGGCTTGTAGCGCGGATGCATTCTTGAAGGTCGCTATGCCGGAAATGGAAATATAAAAGCCCATCTCCATCGCGGCCTGGGCCATCTCCAGGGATTCGGTGAAACAGTGCAGCACACCGCCCACCAGGTCCGCCCCCTCTTCACGCATGATCTGCAGGGTATCTTGCTGGGCATCACGGGTGTGAATGATCAGCGGCTTGTTCAAGGTACGAGCGACCCGGATGTGTTCGCGGAAGGAGGCTTGCTGCACCTCCTTGTTCTCCGGCGAGTAGAAGTAGTCGAGCCCGGTTTCCCCTATGGCCACCACTCTTTCATCGCTGGCCTGCGTCAGCAACAGCTCGGCATCGACACCGGGTTCCTGATTGAGCGGATGCACGCCACAGGAAGCAAACACCTGGGGATAAGGGGCGATCGCCGCCAGCATGGTCGGAAACTGTGCCTGGGTGACACTTACACACAGAAAGTATCCCACGTCCTGCTGCGCAGCCTTGGCCAGCACGTCGGCCATGTCGGTCTGCTTGCTGCCATAGCTGAGGCGATCGAGGTGGCAATGGGAGTCAATGAGTAACATAAAGAACCTTTGCGTCTTGTCCGATTTATAACCAGCGGCTGAGCCAGTTCATCAGATGAATGGTGGAATTGGAGAGCTGGCCAGGTTGGCAGGCGGCCTTGAGCGCCACGAGCTGCTGCTCCGCCTCCAGCAACTTTTCGCTGGAGTTGCCCTCGGCCAGCTGCTGACTGAGGGCCGCCAGATCCGGCATCGCCAGCTGATGATGACCACAGCCGGCCTGAGTCTTGAGTGCATCGCACAAAAACAGCTGCAACCAGTGCAGCCTGACCTGAGTTTCATCCGCCAGCTGGCTGCAGACATGGGTGGCCCGAGTCGGGGTCAGTGGCAGTGAGACGAAACTCTCCAGCAACTCCCGGCGTTTGCCATCCTGCTGCTCTTCGATGTAATGCAGCACCCGCAGCGGGGCTCCCTGGCAGATCCGCACCTGAGCCAATGTGGCCTGGTGACCCTGTTCGGCCAGCCAGCGCACCGTCTCCCCTTCCGTCGGCAACTGGCAGACGTGCTTGTGACAGCGGCTCAGGATAGTGGGCAACAGACGGGAAACCTGGGAGGCAATCAGCAGCAAGAGACTATCGCCGGCCGGCTCTTCCAATGTCTTCAGCAAGGCGTTGGCAGCGGACTCCGTCATGCGCTCCGCATCCGGAATGATCACCACCTTGCCCCGGCCAAGCTGGGCCGAGTTCTGCAAGCGGGCACAGATCTCGCGAATAGCTTCGACCCCTATGGTCTTGCTGTCGACTGTAACGGTACCAAGATCCGGGTGATGTCCCTTGTCAAACAGCTGGCACGAGTGGCACTGGCCACAGGGCTCTCCGCGATCCGGCAGCTGGCAGAGGTGCAAGCGCGCCAATCGTTCTGCAAGCTGTTCCTTGCCAAGACCCGGATCGCCGAGCAGCAACCAGGCATGGCCCAGCCGACCGGCCTGGGCCGTCTGGCTCAGGGCATGCCAATCCGGGATCAGCCAGGGATACATACGTGCTCGTTCGACAAGTAGTGGTCCAGTGCGGCCTCGATGGCCGTTTTGACCTGATCCGGAGTTTGTCCGGCATCGATCACCCGGATGGAATCATCCTTGGCGGCCAGTTCGAGATAACGACTGCGAGTGCGCTCGAAGAAGCTGAGCTGCTCCAGTTCGATCCTGTCCAGCTCGCCACGATGACGGGCTCGCTGTAAACCAAGGGCAGGATCGATATCGAGATAGAGGGTGAGATCCGGTTTGAAGTCACCGAGCACCGCCTGCTTGATGGCGCCGATGAGCCCCGCATCGATGCCACGCCCGCCGCCCTGATAGGCCTGGGAGGAGAGATCGTGGCGATCCCCCACCACCCAGCGCCCCTCAGCCAGAGCCGGCTTGATCCGGGTCTCGACCAGCTGCACCCGGGAAGCATACATAAGCAGCAGCTCGGCTTCGATGGTAAGGCGCTCGTCGTGCACCTCCTTGACGATGGCGCGCATCCGCTCGGCCAGCGGGGTTCCCCCAGGCTCACGGGTGCATTCGATCTGGTCGATGCCGTGGCGTTGTAGATAATCGGTAACATAACGTACCGCGGAGCTCTTCCCTGCCCCTTCCAGTCCTTCAATCACGATAAATTTAGACATTAGGGTTTCTTCAATATGTATTCGCGAACCGCCCGATTGTGTTCATCGAGGGTCTTGGAGAAATAGTGGGCACCGCCTCCTTTGGCGACGAAATAGAGATAGTCGGTCGACTTGGGGTTGAGGGCCGCTTCGATGGAAGCCTTGCCGGGCATGGCGATGGGCGTAGGCGGCAGGCCATCGATCACATAGGTGTTGTACGGATTCACGTCCGTCAGATCGCTGCGGCGGATATTGCCATCGTAACGATCCTTGACCCCGTAGATGACGGTAGGATCTGTCTGCAGCTTCATGCCAAGACGCAAGCGGTTGACGAACACGGAGGCGATCTGCGCCCGCTCGTCCGGCTGGCCCGTCTCTTTTTCGATGATGGAAGCCATGATCAGCGCTTCATAAGGGGTCTTGTAGGGCAGATTGGCCTGGCGCTTGTCCCAGCTTTGTTGCAGGAAGGCTTTCATGTCCTGATAAGCGCGACGCAGTATGGAGATGTCGCTGGCATGGGTGGTGTAGGCGTAGGTCTCCGGCAGGAACCAGCCCTCCAGTTTGCCATTGTCGATACCAAGCTCGTGAGCCAGATCGGCTTCAGATTGCTCCACAGTCAGCCGCTCCAGATAGGGCGCGCCGGAGAGCTGCTTCAGCCAGTCCTCAAAACGGGAGCCCTCGACGAAGGTGAGGCTGAAATGAAACTCCTTTCCCGATGCAAACAGAGAGAGGGTCTCTTTAAGTGGCGCCCCTTCCTTGATCTCGTAGGTACCGGATTTGATGGCAACCAGCTCGGGGTGACCGCGCAGCCAAAGCCGCACGGCCCAGGGACTGGTTTCCCCCTCCCCCAGCTCGGCGATCAGGCGCGCAGCATGGGCCCCTTTCTCAACGGTAAAGAGGCGTGTCGGCCCCTTGTTGGTGAGCGTCTCCACCTGCTGCCACTTGTGATATACATAGCCCCCGGCCACGGCAACTGTCAGCGCCGCGCCCGCGAGCAGGGTGTAAAGCCGATTAAACTTCAATGACCAAACGCTCCTGTAAACGGCGGATCAATACCGGGCTCGGATACTGAGTATCCCCAATGCCGGTCACCGGCACTATGCCCATCAGGGTATTGGTCAGCCATACCTCTTCGGCCTGCCACAGTGACTCCAGCGGAGCCTCCACGACACGCAGTTCAATACTCATCTGTTTTAGCATCGCCATCACATGGCGCCGCATGATGCCATCAATACCGCAGTGGGAAAGATCCGGTGTAAACACCGTCTTGCCACGGCGCCAAAACAGATTGGCACTGACACCTTCTACCAGAAATCCCCGACTGTTCAAGACTATACCTTCGACTCCCGAACGCGCCGCAAGTTCGCTTTTCAGCAAGACCTGTTCCAGCCGGTTCAGGGTCTTGAGTCCCGCCAGCATGGGGGCATCGCCGAGCCGTTGCTGGCAAACCAGCAGGGGAATGCCGTTTTGCTGCCAACTCTGATAATGGCTCGGGTAATCGGCAAGGGAGACGATACGGGTAGGCGCCTCACAGGCACTGCCGTCATAACCGCGCCCGCCAGTTCCCCTGGTCAGCATCACCTTGGCGACAGCCTGCGTCTGGCCGGCAGCCAATTGCGCCACCTCCCGGGTCAAGGTTGACCAGTCCATTCCGGCAAATCCGAGTCTGGCGCTGGCCTGCTGCAGCCGTGCCAGATGGGCAGACCACCAGACAACCTGACCGTTTCTGACCAGCATGGTGGTGAAATGACCATCCCCATAGGCCAGCCCACGATCCCTGGCGGACACAGCATCTGTCTGCATTCCATTGATAAGCAAAAGGATCCCTCCGATAAAAAAGGCCCGATACCGGCAGTATCGGGCCCGAGTCATCCGCCCTGGGGCGAATTATACGCGTTTGAAGATCAGTGAGCCATTGGTGCCGCCAAAACCGAACGAGTTGGACAAGGCATACTCAAAGTGACCAGGTTTGGCTACGTGGGGCACCAAATCCAGATCGCACTCGTCATCCGGATTGTCCAGATTGATGGTGGGTGGTGCCACCTGATCACGCAGCGCCAGCACTGTGATGATGGCTTCGATAGCACCCGCCGCCCCCAGCAAATGGCCGGTCATGGACTTGGTGGAGCTGATCATCAGGGCGCTGGCATGCTCGCCAAACACCTGCTTCATGCCGCGCAGCTCGGCCACATCACCCAAGGGGGTAGAGGTGCCGTGGGCGTTGATGTAGCCGATCTGCTCGGGAACGATACCGGCATCCTTGATGGCATTTTTCATGGCGCGCGCGCCACCGCTGCCGTCAGAGGGAGGTGCCGTCATATGATAAGCATCGCCACTCATGCCAAAGCCAACCAGCTCGGCATAGATCTTTGCGCCACGGGCCTTGGCGTGTTCATACTCTTCCAGTACCAGTACACCGGCGCCATCACCTAGCACAAAACCGTCGCGATCCTTGTCCCACGGGCGACTCGCCTTCTGGGGCTCGTCGTTGCGGGTAGAGAGTGCCTTGGCCGCCGCAAAACCGCCCATTCCCATGGGGGTAGAAGCCTTTTCGGTACCGCCGGCTACCATCACGTCCGCATCACCGTAGGCGATCATGCGGCCAGCCATGCCGATGGCATGGGTGCCTGTGGTACAAGCAGTAGTCACCGCTATGTTGGGGCCTTGCAGTCCCTTCATGATGGAGAGATGACCGGACACCATATTGATGATGGTAGAAGGCACGAAGAAGGGGCTCAGCTTGCGCGGGCCACCGTTGATCAGGCTAGTATGGTTCTGTTCGATAAGACCCAGACCGCCGATACCGGAACCTATGGCCACACCGACCCGCTCTGCATTGTCTTCATTGACAACCAGACCCGCATCATCGAGCGCCTGGATCCCCGCCGCCACGCCGTACTGGATGAAGAGATCCATCTTGCGGGCTTCTTTGCGGTTGATACCGTACTGTTCAGGATCAAACTCTTTGACCTGGCCTGCGAAACGAGTCGCAAACTCGCTGGCATCAAAATGTTCGATAGGAGAAATGCCGCTCTGCCCGTTGAGCAGGGCTTGCCAGCTGGATTCGGCAGTGTTGCCCACCGGGGAAAGCATCCCCAAGCCGGTCACCACGACTCTGCGTTTTGACACTGAGGTAGTCTCCGAGAGGTATTTTGAAAGGGAGTAAACATAAAAGAAGCGGCCCTTGGGCCGCTTCTTTCAGAACAGGAACTTATTCCTGATTAGCGGTGATGTAATCGATAGCCGCTTGAACAGTGGTGATCTTCTCGGCTTCTTCATCAGGAATTTCGGTATCGAATTCTTCTTCCAGCGCCATTACCAGTTCAACGGTATCCAAAGAGTCAGCGCCCAGGTCGTCGACGAAGGAGGCAGCGTTCTTGATGTCTTCCTCTTTAACACCCAGTTGTTCGATGATGATTTTCTTTACGCGTTCTTCGATGTTGCTCATGACCTGAATTTTCCTTTAAAAATACGCTATTGCGTCTGGTTGGGGTAGTTTATTCAATTAACGTCAGTTTGCAAGTAGCTTGCCTCTGGTCAAACCACGAAATTCGCCAAACTTCGGCGTACTATCGCAAATTTGAACAGATCTCACGACAAATTGATTACACCATGTACATCCCGCCGTTAACATGCAGGGTTTCGCCAGTGATATAGGCGGCATCATCCGACGCCAAGAATACCACAGCTGCGGCAATTTCTTTTGGATCACCCAAACGGGCTGCTGGCACCTGATTCATGATGCCGGCACGTTGTTCGTCATTCAGTGCCCGGGTCATGTCGGTCTCGATAAAACCGGGCGCAACCGCATTCACTGTAATACCACGGGATGCCACTTCCCGAGCCAACGATTTGGTAAAGCCAACCAGACCCGCCTTGGCGGCTGCATAGTTGACCTGGCCTGCATTGCCCATGGTTCCGACCACGGAGCCGATGCTGATAATCCGGCCATGACGCTTCTTCATCATGGCGCGCAATACTGGCTTGCTCAGACGATAGAGGGAAGTCAGGTTGGTGTCGATGATTTCATTCCACTCGTCATCTTTCATACGCATCAACAGGTTGTCGCGGGTGATGCCGGCATTGTTGATCAGGATATCGATGTCGCCGAAACGCGCCTTGATGGCCGCGAAAACAGTCTCGATGGATTCAGGACTGGTCACGTTCAGTGCCATGCCACAACCCTGCTCACCCAGATAGGCGCTGATAGCCTCTGCGCCGCTGTCGCTGGTCGCTGTGCCGACGACTTTTGCGCCACGGGCCGCAAATGTCTCGGCAATCGCACGGCCGATACCACGACTGGCACCGGTCACCAACACAACCTTATCGGTAAAACTCATTATCTGCTCCTGTTTACTTGGACTGGGCCAGCGCCAGCTCGAAAGAGGCTACATCGTTGGCATGGATACCTTCCACGCGCTTGTCGATGCGCTTGGCCAGCCCGGTCAATACCTTGCCCGGCCCCATCTCGATCTCGAGGGTGACACCTTCATTGGCCATCCGCTCCACCGTCTCGGTCCAACGGACCGGACTGAACAGCTGACGCACCAGCGCTTGCTTGATGGCGGCCGGATCCTGTTCACAGGATACGTCGACATTATTGATGACTGCGATGGTTGGAACCTTGATCTCGATCCCGTCCAGCGCAGCCGCCAGTTTTTCTGCGGCAGGTTTCATCAGTGCACAGTGAGATGGCACAGAGACCGGCAGCGGCAATGCCCGCTTGGCGCCAGACTCTTTCATCAGTACGTTTGCGCGCTCAACCGCTTCCTTGTGACCGGCGATCACCACCTGGCCCGGGGAGTTGAAGTTGACCGGAGAGACCACCTGACCTTGCGCCGCTTTTTCGCAGTTGGCGGCGATGGCTTCGTTATCCAGACCTATGATGGCCGCCATGGCACCGGTCCCTTCCGGTACGGCTTCCTGCATGGCCAAACCACGCAGTTCAACCAGTTTGACCGCATCGGCGAAATCCAGCGCGCCGCTGCACACCAGTGCTGAGTACTCACCCAGACTGTGGCCGGCCATCATGGCGGGGGTCGCCCCACCCTGCTGTTGCCACAGACGCCACAGGGCGACGGAAGCTGTCAGCAACGCGGGCTGGGTGCGCCAGGTTTTGTTCAGATCTTCAACCGGACCATCCATGACCAGGGCAAACAGGTCATAACCCAGCACCTGGCTCGCCTCGGCGAAGGTTTCCTTGATCACGGCGTGTTGCTCGGCCAGCTCGGCCAGCATGCCAACGGCTTGGGAGCCTTGTCCCGGGAAGGCAATGGCAAATTGGGTCATCATTGATTCCTTTAAGGTAAGACAAAACGAAATCGGTCACGGGATGATGCCTTGGCGCCATCCCGCTGAAGATCAGAGGCGGATCAGCGCCGAACCCCAGGCGAAACCACCGCCGAAGGCCTCCAGCAGTACCAGCTGGCCCGGTTTGATCCGGCCGTCACGCACCCCTTCATCAAAGGCAATGGGCACGGAGGCAGCAGAGGTGTTGCCGTGTTTGTCGAGGGTCAGCACCACTTTATCGAGGCTCATGCCGAGCTTCTTGGCGGTCGCGCTGATGATGCGGAAGTTGGCCTGATGCGGCACCAGCCAGTCGAGTTCGCTCGGCGCTATGCCAGCGGCTGCCAGCGTCTCGGTCACGATCTCGCTCAGCCGCGTCACCGCGACCTTGAACACATCGTTGCCCTTCATATACATGTAGGCTTCGAGCTCGGCGCCCGGCATGCCGCGACGAGGGTGCGGCAACTTGAGCAGATCGCCATAACGGCCATCGGCATGAAGGTGCGTAGACAGGATCCCAAGTGTCTCGCTTGCGCCAACAATCACAGCCCCTGCCCCGTCGCCAAACAGTATAATGGTGCCGCGATCTTGCGGGTCACACATGCGGGACAGCACATCGGCGCCAACAACCAGCACATGGCGGGCGGCCCCGGACTTGACGAACTGATCGGCAATGGAGAGCGCATAGGTGAAACCGGCGCAGGCGGCTGCCACGTCAAATGCAGGAATGCCTGGCACACCGAGTAATCCCTGCAGCTCGCAGGCGGCAGCCGGGAAGGCGTTTTCGGCGCTGGTGGTAGCCAGCACTATCATGTCGAGATCGGCAGCGGTCAGACCCGCAGCTTCCAGGGCGCGCAGGGCGGCCTGGTGAGACAGGGTGGCGACAGTTTCGTCGGCACCGGCAATACGGCGTTCACGGATCCCGGTACGTTCCACGATCCACTCATCACTGGTTTCAACCATTTGCTCGAGATCGGCGTTGGTACGCACTGAACTCGGCAGATAACTGCCAGTACCCAGAATTTTGCTATGCATAGAGTTCTTATAGATCCCTGTCGGAAAAGACAGATTCAAGGCGATCTGCTATTTGCAATGGAAGTTGATGCTTGGCCTCTTGTGCGGCCAGCAGGATCGCATTACACAGAGCGTGCCGTTCGGCTCGCCCATGGCTTTTTACCACAATGCCGCGCAATCCTAACAGACTTGCACCGTTATACTGGTCGGGGTTCAGGTAAGAAAAACGTCGTTTGAACATAAATCCGGCGAGTCGGCCAAGAAAACTGCGTTTTTTGCGGGGATATCCGGCCAGCTGGGCCATCATCCGCACTACCCCTTCCGCCGTTTTGAGGGCGACATTGCCAACAAAACCATCGCAGACAATAACATCACACTCGCCGCTGAAGATGCGATCCCCCTCGACAAAGCCAACGAAATTGAGTGCGCTGCACTGACGGAGCAACTCTGCGCTGTGACGCACCAGGTCATTGCCCTTTATCTCCTCTTCCCCCACGTTGAGCAAGGCAACCCGGGGCGACGCAATGCCTTCAACCTTTTCGGCCACCACCGACCCCATCACAGCGAACTGCAACAGGGTGTCGGCATCGCAGCTGACATTGGCGCCGAGATCCAGCATCACGGTACGCTTGCCGCTCAAGGTCGGCAGCGCCTTGATGAGCGCAGGTCTGTCGACACCGGGCAAGGATTTGAGCACACACTTGGCCATGGCCATCAGGGCACCGGTATTACCGGCACTGACGCAGGCATCGGCCTCACCGGCTTTCACCAGATTAAGCACAACCCGCATGGAGGAGTCTTTCAGAGTTCTCAGCGCCACGATCGGCTTGTCGCCCATGCCAACCACTTGGGATGCATGTACGAAACGAACGCGAGGATGAGTCAGCAAGCCATGTTGCTGCAATAAGGCAGTGGTCTGGTGTTGATCACCAACCAGAATGAGTTTTAGCTGGGGCAAAAGAGACAGTGCCTGCACAACGGCAGGCACTGTTTCCGAGGGGCCAATATCTCCCCCCATTATGTCTAGCGCGACAGTTTGCGTAGACAAAGGCAATCCTTAAGCGATTACCTTTTTACCGCGGTAGAAACCATCGGCAGTCACATGGTGACGACGATGAATTTCACCACTGGTCTGATCAACAGTCAGAGCTGCACTGGTCAGCGCATCGTGTGAACGACGCATGCCACGCTTGGCACGGGTTTTACGGTTCTGTTGTACGGCCATTGTAGGCTAACTCCTAGATTCACTTACGTTTAAGCTCTTCAAGAACTGCAAAGGGATTCGGCCGCTCATCAGCAGGTTCGATATCACCCCAAGTCATGTCCATGTTACCGCGAGGGCACGCATCCATTGGATGCATTGCCACCTGAGGCAACGAGAGGATGAGTTCATCCTCCAGAACTTGATGAAGATCTATCTCGCCGTTTTCGTCCAACTCAATGGGCTCATAAGCTTCCGGCAGTTCTTCCTCGTTTGTTTTTTCAAACAGCGGAGTGTAGATAAAATCAGCTTCACAAAGGTGCTCGAATGTCTCTCCACAACGCTGGCAAACCAGGTCAACCTTGGCATGGGCAGTGCCTTTCATAACGGTCAACTTCTGGACATCTTTGCCAAAGTGCAGTGATACATCAACATCACTCTGCAAGCCTGCGGTTGATTCCTCCAGCCTGGGCATCTGCGACTTTTCCACTATCCCGACATAGTCGAGCAGCTTCAAGGCATTACGGACTGGATCAACCTTAACGGGCAACTTCACCTTTTGCATAGGGCGCGAATATTATAGGTCCAACAACTGATAGTCAAAGGAAAAAGTCCTTACCGCCGATGATTTTAACCATACAATTCCCTGAGATGCCGGGACTTGTTCTCATCGGTGGCTGATTATGCCATAAACAGCAGGATCCTACACAGGATCCTGTCCGGATTTACTGCCACCCAGAATGGCAACCCAAGTGCCATCCTCATCATTGCTGGTCCAGCATGGAAACCTCATCGGAGATTTGCCCAGCTCACGGCGTGGCGATACCATCGGCACCTGACTGCATCAAATCAGGACATCACAACACAATGCCAACACAGCTTATCCTCGCCTCCACGTCCCGCTATCGCAAAACCCTGTTGGAAAAACTCGGCCTTCCCTTTGAATGTGCAGCACCCGAGGTGGATGAATCTCCCCTGCCCGGCGAATCTGCCGAGGCATTGGTGGCGCGGCTGGCCTATGCCAAGGCGAACGCCATTGCCAACCAGCGTGATCAGGGCTTGATCATAGGGTCCGATCAGGTGTGTGTCTGCGACGGTCAGATCCTGGGCAAGCCGGGCACGGTGGAGAAGGCGGTGGCACAACTGATGGCCGCACGGGGCCGCAGCATTACCTTTTATACCGGCCTGTGCGTACTGGATGCCGCCAGCGGCAAAGCAGAACAGCTGGTGGAGCCCTTCACTGTGCACTTCCGCACTCTGGATGAGACCGCCATTCGCCGCTACGTGGCAGCGGAGATGCCCCTTGATTGCGCGGGCAGCTTCAAATGTGAAGGTATGGGGATAGTGCTGTTCAAGGGGCTGGAGGGGCGCGATCCCAACTCTCTGATCGGCCTGCCCCTGATCGGCCTGATCGAGCTGCTGGAACGCCACGGCCTCGCCCTGCCCTGACGGGAATGGCCTATCCACGACGAGCCAAACGAACAACGGGAGCCAAGGCTCCCGTTTCGTCATCTATTCAACTGGCATATGGCAAGACTAACCCAGCAGCAGCTTCAACTCGTCCATGGTATCGACGACCGCAAGCGGATCATGTGTCTGCAAGCGCTTCTTGTCGTGCACACCCCAGCTTACGCCGATCCGCGGCATGGCGAGCGCTTCTGCCATCGCCATGTCGTGGATGGAGTCACCGATCATCACTGCCTGATGGGAAGCAAAGCCCAGCTCATCCAGAATTTGCGTCAACATCAAAGGATCGGGTTTGGAGTTGGCCTCATCCGCGCCACGGGTGGCAGCAAACAACGGCCGCAGGCCGGTATCATCCAGCACCCGATCCAAGCCGCGTCGAGACTTACCCGTCGCCACCGCCAGCGCAATTCCCTGCCCGTGCCAGTGGTGCAGCAGCGCACTCGCCCCGACAAAAAGCGGGCTGGGCGTGCCATCATGCACATAATGGTGACGATAGCGGGCGATCAGGGCGTTGGCCCGCTCGCCCCCCGGCGCCAGGTCAAACAGCAGTGGAATGCCGACCTCCAGGCTGAGCCCTATTATCTGATGTGTCTGCACCGCAGTGGGCACCGGCTCGCCGCAATCGCGCGCCGCCCCCGCGACGCAGGCAACAATCCGCCCCACCGAGTCCATCAGGGTACCGTCCCAGTCGAAAATGGCGAGTCGGATAGCCTTCATCAGCGTGCCAACTTGTTGAGGAAATTGTCGAGCTCAGGCGCGAGCGGTGCCTCGATCAGCACCTCGCGGCCATCAACCGGATGAGTGAATGTCAGCTTCCAGGCGTGCAAAAATAGCCGTTTCAGCCCTTGGCTGCGCATTTTATCGTCAAAGGCTGCTTCCCCATACTTGTCATCACAGGCAATGGGATGACCTGCATGCTGGGTATGGACCCGGATCTGGTGGGTACGCCCCGTGATCGGGCTGCACTCGACCAGGGTCGCCTCGGCAAATTGACGGGCGATGCGGAAACGGGTTTCGGATGGCTTGCCATCACTGCTGACCCGCACAACCCGTTCACCGGATTGCAGATCGTTCTTGCGCAGCGGCGCATTGACCACCTTGACGTGGGGCTGCCATTGGCCGCGTACCAGCGCCAGATACTGTTTGCGCATGGTCTTGATCCGCAGTTGCTCGTGCAGGCTGCGCAGGGCGCTGCGCTTCTTGGCAACCAGCAGTACGCCTGAGGTGTCGCGATCCAGCCGATGCACCAGCTCCAGGAAGCGAGCGTCCGGGCGCAGGGCGCGCAGCCCCTCTATGACGCCGAAACTCAGACCGCTGCCACCGTGCACGGCCATGCCGGACGGTTTGTTGAGCACTATCATGGCGTCGTCTTCAAACAGGATCTGGCTCTCCAGACGCTGGATGCTGCCAAGGTTGGCAGAGGGCAGTTCATTCTTCTCGGCAACCCGCACGGGGGGAACCCGCACCTCGTCGCCCGGGCAGAGTTTGTATTCCGGTTTGATGCGCTTTTTATTGACGCGCACTTCCCCTTTTCGAAGGATGCGATAAATCAGGCTCTTGGGGACGCCCTTTAGCTGAGTCTTGAGAAAATTGTCGATGCGCTGCCCTTCATGCTCAGCTTCGATGGTGAGCAGCTGCACTTGTTGTTGTATCTGTGTCATGGCGCGGATTTTAACACCGCCGGCGCCCCTTGGCTGCATGCTTTGTTGAAAAATGGCGCCTTGCTATAAAAGTGGTTTAAATGGGATAATAAACAAGGTTTTGTCATTGTGTTCAAGCCTTGTACTAAGTGGCCAATATTTATGCCACCCAATCCCAAAACACCGTGTATATAAGAACATGACGGTTCCCGGGTGCGAGGTACAACGCATGGAGAACACAAGCAGAACCGATTATTTGTCTCCACATCGGCATCCTTAATTCATGCCTTTCGAGAAGGCCGAACCAGAGCGCCCTTAGTTTGCGCCTCATGCATACCCCAACCGGGAGGTTGCCCAAGTATGCTGAAGACCCGAGGCCGGCGCCGGCAGGATCCTGTGGAGGAAATCAAAATGACAAAATAACGAGAACTCAATGAAAAGAATGCTAATCAACGCGACTCAGGAAGAGGAGTTGCGCGTAGCGCTGGTTGACGGACAACAGCTCTACGATTTGGATATTGAAAGTCCGGGCCATGAGCAGAAAAAAGCGAACATCTACAAGGGTAAGATCACCCGCGTAGAACCCAGTCTCGAAGCTGCTTTTGTCGACTACGGCGCTGAACGCCACGGTTTCCTGCCGTTAAAGGAAATCGCCCGCAATTACTTCCCCTCCGGTTATTCCTATCAGGGTCGTCCCAACATCAAAGAAGTGGTCCGCGAAGGCCAGGAAGTGATCGTCCAGATCGATAAAGAAGAGCGTGGCACCAAGGGTGCAGCCCTCACCACCTTTATCAGCCTGGCCGGTAGCTACCTGGTGCTGATGCCGAACAATCCCCGTGCAGGCGGTATCTCCCGCCGCATTGAGGGCGATGAACGGACAGAACTGAAAGAAGCCCTGAGTGGACTGACAGTGCCGGACGGCATGGGCCTCATCGTGCGTACCGCCGGTGTGGGCAAATCCCCGGAAGAGCTGGAATGGGATCTCAACGTTCTGCTCAACCACTGGGACTCCATCCACAAGGCGTCACAGGACCGAACTGCTCCCGTGCTTATCCACCAGGAAAGCAACGTGATAGTACGTGCCATTCGTGACTACCTGCGTCGCGATGTAGGCGAGATCCTGATCGACGACCCTGTCATCTTTGAACGTGCCCGTGCTCACATCGAGCTGGTTCGTCCCGATTTCCTCAACCGCGTGAAGCTGTACAAGGGTGAAGTTGCCCTGTTCAACCACTTCCAGATTGAGAGCCAAATCGAGTCGGCCTTCCAGCGCGAAGTGCGCCTGCCCTCCGGCGGCAGCATAGTCATAGACCCGACCGAAGCACTGACCTCCATCGATATCAACTCCTCCCGCGCCACCAAGGGCGGCGATATCGAAGAGACGGCGCTGCAAACCAACCTGGAAGCGGCCGATGAAATTGCCCGTCAATTGCGTCTGCGCGACCTGGGTGGTCTGATCGTCATCGACTTCATCGACATGACGCCGGTTCGCCATCAGCGCGAAGTGGAAAACCGTCTGCGTGAAGCGGTACATCAGGACCGCGCCCGCATCCAGCTGGGCCGTATCTCCCGTTTCGGTCTGCTGGAAATGTCCCGTCAGCGTCTGCGCCCCTCCCTCAACGAGTCCAGCAGTCATATCTGCCCCCGTTGCCAGGGCCAGGGGGTCATCCGTGACAACGAATCACTGGCCTTGTCCATTCTGCGTCTCATCGAAGAAGAGGCCATGAAGGACAACACAGAGCAGGTTCATGCTCAGGTGCCGGTTGATGTTGCCGCCTATCTGCTCAACGAGAAGCGCGCCTCCATCGCCAGTCTGGAACAGCGTAATGAAGTACGTCTGTACATCATTCCTAACCAGCACCTGGAAACCCCGCACTACGAAGTGACCCGCATCCGTCAGAACGAAATCCCGGAAGCGGCCAGCTACGAGCTGAAAACCGAGATTGCCAAGCCGGTCTACCAGCCGAAGCAGACTCAGGTGATCGAGCGTGAGCAACCGCTGCTGCAAGGCTTCGTCCAGGCACCTCAACCGGCTGCGCCGGCTGCAGTTGCTGCCCCCGTCGCGGCGCCAGCTCCCGTTGCCGCCAAAGCGGAAGCGGGTCTGTTTGGCAAACTGTTCAAGGCCATTTCAGGTCTGTTCGGTTCCGACGCAGCCCCTGCCGATGTCAAGGCCCCTGCCGAGAAACCGGCAGTGCAACGGGAAGCACGCAAGGACGAGGCTCATCGTCATCAGCGTGATGACACCCGTGGCCGTGGTCAGCGTCCCCGTCGTGACGACAACCGCAACAGCCGCAACACAGCTGAAGCGGGTGAGAAGCGCGAAGGCGCCGCCAGCCGCGAGGGTGGCGAAAGCCGCAACCGTCGTCCGCGCAAAGAGCGCGAACCTCGTCAAGAGCGTGAGCCCCGTCAGGAACGTGAAACTCGTACTGAAGTACGCAGCGAGCAGCGTGTGGAACGTGAGCCCCGCGAACCGCGTCAGGAACGTGAACCGCGTGCCCCGCGTCCGGCTCGTGAGCCCCGTGCACCGCGCGAGCCCCGTGCCGAGGCGGTCGTTGAAGCGGTAGAAATCGTTGAAACTGCCCTTGTCAGCGCCGAGCCACAGCAGGAAAAAGAGCAGAAAGTCGCCGAGCGCCGCGAACGTCGTCAACTGCGCAAGCAGATCCGTGCCGACGTACCGGCCAGCGATGTTGCTGTTGTGCCGACCGAGGCTCCCGTTGCTGTCGTGGCGGATGCCGTTGAGCAGAGTGACGAGCAGGCCGACGGCCAGCGTCGTTCCCGTCGCACCCCGCGCACTCAGCGTATCGAGGGTCAACGCCGCAAGCGCATCAACGAAGATGCCCGTAGCCAGCGTGATGATGACGATCAGCAGGCAGACACCGCAACCATGACCACAGCCGCCCAGGCGGATGCTGCTCAGGTGAAGGTGGAAGAGCCGGCTGTGCCTGTCGTCACCATCCCGAGCGCCGCTGCCATTGCCGCTGCCGTACAAGCCTCTTCCGCTCTGACCGAGCACGTAGTGGCAGAAGCCGTTGCCGAAGAAGCACGTGAGCAAGCAGAAGCCGCCGTAGCCGTAGTTGCAGCACCTGTCGTGACCGACACCGTTGCCGACGCTGACGTAGCCCCTGTTGCTGCCGAGCCGGTTGTGGCAGAGGCCGTGACTGCGCCAGTCGTTGCCGAAGTGACCCCCGTCATTGAAGCAGCACCTGTCGATGTCAAGACTACTGAGGTCGTTGCAGCAACGCCTGCTGATGAGGCCCCAGTTGTTACCGAAGCAGCCCCTGTTGCCGAAGCTGCGCCCATTGAGGCAGCTCCTGCTGTCATCGCAACTGCGCCGGTCGTGACTGCTGACGTTGCTGTGGTTGAACCGGTCGCTGAGCCTGCGGCTGAACAGCCTGTTGCCAAGGCAGCTGTTGCAGCCCCTGTGACCAAGCAGGTCAACAAGGGTGCCGGTCTGCTGGCCAGCGCTCGCAAGGCTTCAGCCCCGATGGCAACGCCTGCTGCGGCGCCAGCCCAGCCGGAGCGTGAGCCGGTAGAGCAAGCACCGCTGGTTCGCAGCGAAGTGGCAAGCTCTGGCCGTCATGCGGGCAGTACTGCTGCCGTCAATGTGGCAACCAGCCCGGCTGGTCGTCCTTGATTGCTGGCTAACTAGCCTGATAGAAAAAAGAGCCACACAGTGTGTGGCTCTTTTTTTATCCTCAATTCAGGTAGATGAGGCTCCCGCTGCAATATGCCCCCTGCTCTCCGGCATATAAGATTCCCCTGCCCCGCACCAGTCAGCTGGTGTCATCCCTTTGGCAACGCTAGCAAGCCCTTATTGCCTCTCCAGCCAGTTCGCTTCATTAGACAATGATGCCTGGCCCCGCGCTTATGATTGATGCTTGCCTGTCATCCCCCCTCTCTCTGACAAATGCGCTGGTTGAGCAAGAGTCCTGCACATGCCCTGCTCACCCTTGTCTACTCGTGTCTGTCTTGGGGCTAGCAGCAGAGACTCTGTTTAGCCAGGATGGATCCTCGTTACATCTGTCTCCCATATTCAGCCAGGATGGGTATCTGCCCCAGATGATGAGCACAGATGCCCCTCTTGCGCCCTGAGTATGTACCGTATGCTGACCCTTGATAACGGACAGCACAGAGTAGCAGCCCCCTGAGTGACGTCTGCAATGCACAGTTACTGTTGGCATGTGTTGCCGGGATAGGTATATCCATGTTGGATAGGCGGTGTTATTGGGTGAACAACGCATCTAGTTTGATGGCATACATAATATAACCAGGAAGCCCATCCTGTTTGGTCAACGCTTTGTATTGGTTCGAGACGAAGCAGACGGACTCTGATCCACAGCAATGAAAAAAGGGCCCGCAGGCCCTTCGTCAATCAGCAAGATTAGCTGTTATCAGCCGCCAAACAGATGGTGACTGATAAGGAACAGACCACCAGAGAGCAACATGGTCAGCGGCAGGGTCAGCACCCAGGCCATCAGTATGGTCTTGATGGTCTGGCTCTGCAGGCCGGATTTGTTCGCTACCATGGTCCCCGCTACCGCAGAAGAGAGGATATGGGTGGTGGACACTGGCATACCGGTCAAACTGGCAACACCGATGGACGCAGCCGCAGTGATCTGGGCGGCAATGCCCTGGCTGTATGTCATACCGGTGGCGCCTATCTTCTCACCCACCGTGTAGACGATACGACGCCAGCCTACCATGGTGCCGCAACCCAGCGCCAAGGCGATGGAGACGATGACCCAAGTCGGTGCATATTCAGCGGTCGCTGTCAGATCCTTGCGCCATTTGGCAAGGTCAGTCAGCTCTTTGGCCGGCAGCGGCAGCTTGGACACTTTGCGGGCTGTGTCGTCAATACACAGCAGCAGGCGACGCACTTCCCGACGATTGGTCAGGTCCATCTCTTCATAGGTACGCACAGCGCCCAGACGGGCATCCAGGGTTGCCATGTTTTGCAGCGTAGCGTCCGCAGAGCAATGGGTCATCAGCTCTTCCTGGGCCTGGGCAGGCACCTTGAAGTCCACGACCTGAGACACCAGCTCGTGGTTGCGCTGATAGATCTCCATGATGCGCTGGTTGGCATCCTGGGTGCGATCCAGTTCGTAGGAACGGCTGTTCATGTCCAATGCAAAATAGGCGGGGGCCATGCAGATCAACACCAGCATCACCAGACCAATGCCCTTCTGACCATCGTTGGAGCCGTGCACGAAGCTTACCCCCATGGCAGAAGCTACCAGGGTGAGGCGCGCCCAGAACGGCGGGTGCTTCTTGCCATCCACCAGCAAACGCTCTTCCGGAGTTTTGTGGATCTTGCTGCCCAGCCAGACTCGTTTCATGGCAAACAGCAACAGGGCTGCCACGATGAAGCCCACGGTCGGCGAGATGATCAGGGAAAGCATGATGTCGATGGCTTTGGCGACGTTGATGCCCTGAGTCAGCGGCTGATGGTTGAGCCAGGCATAGGCACCGCCTACCCCCAGAATGGAACCGATCAGTGTGTGAGAACTGGAAGCCGGAATGCCCAGGAACCAGGTCCCCAGATTCCAGACAATGGCGGAAAACAGCAGGGAGAACACCATGATCAAACCCTGGGTGGAATCCATGCCCAACAGCAAATCAATCGGCAGCAAATGGACAATGGCATAGGCCACGCCCAGACCGCCGAACATGACGCCAAAAAAGTTGAAGATCCCGGATGCGACTACCGCCAGGTGAGCCGGCATCGCTTTGGTGTAGATAACCGTTGCTACCGCGTTAGCGGTATCGTGAAAGCCATTGATAAATTCATAGGCAAGCACAAAAAAAACGGCCAATACCAAACCGATTGACCACCACAAACCCAAACCACTAAACATTTCAAACATACAAAACGAACCTGTTTATGAGTTGCGGCGGATTATGCCAGAAGGCTGGCGGTGCCATACCCGTTGTTGAAATATTTCAGTAAGAAAAAAAAAGGGCATTCAGTAGGGAAATAGCTTAGAGCCAGTCTCCATGCGGCTTGTCTTTGATTAATTAAACAAACTTGAGCTGACAAAAACAGTTCCCAAACGGGGACAATTCATCACATTCAGGCAGCGCAAGACAGATTTTCTATCGGTTACAGCGTCAATTCTCGGCCGACCGACACCTGATAATGGAGACATAAGGGCAAGCAATGAGCCCGCTCCCCTGCCCCAACCACTTGGGTCTCCTGCACGCTGTCACTGGGCATAATGGCAAGCCCAACAGCAAGGGGCGCCATGGGCGCCCCTCTTTCAACACTCTGCAAGTATGGATATCAATCCTGGTTGATGCGGCTGGCAACGGCGCCCTGCTGGCTCTTGTACTTGGCGTTTTCCCGCTTGTTGTAAGGGCGGGCGGCTGGGCCGGAGAGCATCTCGAAGTTCAAGGCACCGATTTTCATCTTGGGGCGCAGCGCCAGCGGCAGTTTGCCGCCGTTGTAGAACTCCAGCACGATACGACCAGACCAGCCCGGATCGATCCGGTGCGCGGTGACGTGCACCATCAGACCGAGACGAGCCAGGGAGGAGCGGCCATCCAGCCAGCCGACAATATCCGCAGGCAAGGTGACGGATTCATAGGTCACCGCCAGCGCCAGCTGGCCCGGGTGCAGATAAAAGGCTTCGCCATCCGGAATGTGGATCTCGTCGCTCATCACCCGATCGATGGCGTCGGCCATCTCGCTGTTCGGGCCGCTCAAATCAATATAGGGAGCGGTATGATCACGAAATACCCGAAATTCGTTGCCCAGCAGCACATCGACGCTGACGCCGCTGATCCGCTCAACACCGGGCCTTGGCTCAATGACGATCTTGCCCTCATCCAGATGACGTTCAATATCGGTATCACAAAGACGCATTGGGCGACTCTCCTGACAAAATGTTCATTTAAAAAAGCCGGGCATCACCCGGCTTGTTTCATCTTAACCAATCAACATGTGACGAATGCGCGCCTTGAGCATGTCGATGGCGATGCGGTTCTTGCCACCGCGGGGCACGATCACGTCCGCGTACTGCTTGGAAGGCTCGATAAACTGCAAAAACATGGGGCGCACGGTTTTCTGATACTGCTTGAGTACGGAATCCATGGTACGACCACGCTCCTGTACGTCACGCACCAAACGGCGCAGCAGGCAGATATCCAGCGGGGTATCCATGAAGATGGAGGCATCCATCAGATCCCGCAAGCGACTGTCGGTCAGCAGCAGGATCCCTTCCAGAATAATCACCCGACGCGGGGCGAACGGTGTCACCTCGTTCATGCGGGTGTGCTCTGTATAAGAGTACTGGGGGATATTGACCGCATCCCCTTTCACCAGCTGGCTCAGATGCTGCACCAGCAGATCGTGATCCAGGGCATTGGGGTGGTCATAGTTGGTTTTGACCCGCTCTTCCATGGTCAGGTGGGTCTGATCACGGTAGTAGCAATCTTCGGTGATCACACCAATCTGACCTGCGCCCAGTTCGGCCACCAGCTCTTCATAAATGGTTTGAGCGATAAGACTCTTGCCAGACGCGGATGCGCCAGCAATACCGATGATCACACACGAATGTTGAGTATCAGACATTGAAAATACCTAAAGAGAAGAGCAGTGGGGATTGTTTAAACCGATCCATTATATAAAAAAGGGTGAGCCATGCCCACCCTCAAATCCACCTCAAACAGCCGACAGCCGATTATTCATCCAGCGCCATGGCATAGAGAGGGGTCGCAATCGGTTTACCGCTGAAATAGAGTTCAGCCCCCACCCGACGAGCCAGCTTCAGATAGGCCTGGGCCAGGCTTCCTTCCGGTGCACCGAACACGGTCGGGCAGCCATCATCCATGTGTTGGCGGATATCAATGTGCAGCGGCAGCTGACCCAGCAGCGCCACTTGATACTGCTCTGCCATCTTCTGGCCGCCACCTGTCCCGAACAAGGACTCGCGATGACCGCAGGCACTGCAGACGTGATAGCTCATGTTTTCTATGATGCCGAGCACGGGCACATTGACCTTGTTGAACATGGCGACCCCCTTGCGGGCATCGGCCAGTGCCACATCTTGCGGCGTAGTGACGATCACGGCTGCCGACGTCGGTACCTGCTGGGCCATGGTGAGTTGTATGTCCCCCGTACCTGGCGGCATGTCCACCACCAGATAGTCCACCTCGCCCCAACGGGTCTCATGGAGGATCTGGGCCAGCGCCTTGCTCGCCATGGGGCCGCGCCAGATGGTGGCATCCTGCTCGGCCACCAGATAACCAATGCTGTTGCTCTTGAGGCCACAAGCGATCACGGGTTCCATCAACTTGCCGTCAAGGCTGCTGGGACGCTCCTTGAGGGTACCCATCATGGTCGGAATGGAGGGGCCATAGATGTCTGCATCCAGAATGGCGACCCGCGCCCCCTCTTTTTGCAGCGCCAGCGCCAGGTTGACGGCGGTGGTGGACTTGCCGACCCCGCCCTTGCCGGAGGCGACCACCAGGATGTTGCGAATACCCTGCACCGCGGCCAGCCCTTGCGCCCGCGGCATGCTGGCCACCTCGATGTCACAGGTCCAGTCGATGCGGGTTGCACCGGTAGCGGTACGCAGGCGAGCATCGAACTCCTGCTTGATCTGCTCAAACAGGGAAGATCCGGCAAAGGGCAACACCAGTTTGATGACCAGGCCTTGCCCTTGCTGCTCTATGCTGCGCGCAAACCCGGCCGCAACCAGATCCTTGTCCCACCCTGTCGGCTTAAATTCGGCCAGGATCTGTTTTACTGAATCAATCACCAGTAACTCCTCATTATCTTGTCATTATCTTGAGGTGAACTGTTACCGCACACAAATCAGTGGCTTGCCTGCTTGCCAACCAGCGCGAGCACCAGAGCGGACAGCGCCGCCACCCTAGGCAGGCGACCCCCAATTCGGGTAACATGCACGGCACTGTATCATCACAACAAGCACATCAAGAACGACTATATGGCAACTGATCCTCGTACAATGCTGGTAACCTGCGCCCTCCCCTACGCCAATGGCTCCATCCATCTTGGCCACATGCTGGAACACATCCAGGCCGATATCTGGGTTCGTTATCAGCGAATGCGTGGCCATCAGGTGCACTTCATCTGTGCCGATGATGCCCATGGCACCCCCATCATGCTCAAGGCGCAACAGATGGGGATCACCCCGGAAGAGATGATCGCGGCTGTCTCCAAAGAGCACCAGACCGACTTCGCCGGTTTCAATATCAGCTTCGACAACTATTACTCCACCCACAGCGATGAGAACCGCGAACTGGCGGAGCTGATCTACGGTCGTCTGAAAGACGGTGGCTTTATCAAGGGCCGCACCATCACTCAGCTGTTCGATCCGGAAAAATCCATGTTCCTGCCGGATCGCTTCGTCAAGGGCACCTGCCCCAAGTGCAAGTCTCCGGAGCAATACGGCGACAACTGCGACAGCTGCGGTGCCACCTACAGTCCGACCGAGCTCATCGATCCGAAATCCGCCGTCTCCGGTGCGACCCCGGTGATGAAGGACTCCGAGCACTTCTTCTTCGACCTGCCCCAGTTCGAAACCTGGCTGGCCGGCTGGGTACGCGGCTCCGGCGCCATTCAGGAAGAGATGGCCAACAAGATGCAGGAGTGGTTCGAGAGCGGCCTGCAGCAGTGGGACATCACCCGCGACGCCCCCTACTTCGGTTTCGAGATTCCGGGTGCCCCTGGCAAGTACTTCTACGTCTGGCTGGATGCTCCCATCGGCTATATGGCGTCGTTCAAGAACCTGTGCAACAAGCGCGGCGACATCGACTTTGACAGCTACTGGAAGGCGGACTCCGAGGCCGAGCTCTATCACTTCATCGGCAAGGACATCGCCTACTTCCACTGCCTGTTCTGGCCATCCATGCTGGAAGGGGCGGGTTTCCGCAAGCCGACCAAGGTCAACGTACACGGCTATGTGACCGTCAACGGTGCCAAGATGTCCAAGTCCAAGGGCACCTTCATCAAGGCCTCCACCTACCTGAACCACCTGGATCCGGAGTGCCTGCGCTACTACTACGCCGCCAAGCTCAACAGCCGCATCGACGATCTGGATCTCAACCTGGATGACTTCGTGGCGCGGGTCAACGCCGACGTGGTCAACAAGCTGGTCAATCTGGCATCTCGCAATGCCGGCTTTATCGCCAAGCGTTTCGACGGCAAGCTGGCCGCTACCTGCGCCGAGCCCGAGCTCTATGCCGAGTTCGCCAACGCCAGCGCCTCCATCAGCGAGGCCTATGAAGCGCGCGAATTCAGCCGCGCCATCCGCGAGATCATGGCGCTGGCCGACAAGGCCAACCGCTATGTGGACGAGAAGGCGCCCTGGGTGCTGGCCAAGCAGGAAGGCGCAGACGCCGAGCTGCAGGCGGTCTGCTCCGTGGGCATCAACCTGTTCCGCGTGCTGATGGCCTACCTCAAGCCGGTCATGCCGCTCTTGGCCGAGCGTGCCGAAGCCTTCCTGGGTGAAACCCTCTCCTGGGATGGCGTGGCCCAGCCGCTAACCAACCACCAGCTGGCCCCGTTCAAGGCGCTGTTCTCCCGCATCGAGCCCGCCAAAATTGAAGCCATGATCGAGGCCTCCAAGGAGGACCTTGCCAAGGAGCAAGCTCCCAAGATCACAGGCCCGCTGGCAGATGACCCCATAAGCCCAACCATCTCCTATGAGGATTTCGCCAAGCTTGATCTGCGCGTGGCGCTGATCAAAAAGGCGGAAGCGGTACCGGAAGCGGACAAGCTGCTCAAGCTGCAACTGGATCTGGGCGGTGAAACCCGTCAGGTGTTTGCCGGCATCAAGTCTGCCTACAACCCGGAAGATCTGGAAGGCAAGCTGACCGTGATGGTGGCCAACCTGGCGCCGCGCAAGATGCGCTTTGGCATGTCCGAAGGCATGGTGCTGGCCGCAGGGCCGGGCGGCAAGGACCTCTGGATCCTGGAGCCGCAGGAAGGCGCCCAGCCAGGCATGCGCGTCAAGTAAGCACGCTTGCTGCCCCCTATGAGAAGAGAGGCCATCTGGCCTCTCTTTTTTATGCCATTTTCCCACAGCATGGGCAGACTCGTCCCCGATCCCCCACACATAGGCGGTTGTTGCCGCGGCACAATTTGCCTAGACTGCCTTTTCACCAAGGGGCGCACATGGGCCCGTCACTCATCAGACAAGGAGCAAACATGATCACCTTATACGGAACCCCGGTCAGCCGGGCACTGCGCATATCCTGGTTACTGGAAGAGTTGGGCGTGGCGTGGCAATTTCAGTTTCTCGACTTCGCCAAGGGCGAGAATCGCAGCGAGTGGTTTCTGGCGCTAAACCCGAGTGGCAAGATGCCGGTGCTCAAAGATGGGGATTTCGTACTGACCGAATCCGCCGCCATCATGCAGTACCTGGCCGAAGTCTATGGCTCGGATTGGCTGCCAGCCAGAGGGACGCAGACATCGGCGTTGCATGCCCAGTGGGTCAGCTTCATTACCTGTGAGCTGGAGCAACCCTTGTGGACCATCGGCAAGCACAAGTTTGCCCTGCCGGAACCCCAGCGCCTGCCAGCCATCTTCCCCACCGCCAAGTGGGAGTTTGACAAGGCGGCGGCCATCGCCGAGTCCTGGGTGCCCGAACAGGGCTACCTGCTGGGGGAGCAGATCACCATAGCGGATCTGCTGCTGGCCCATACCCTGATGTGGGCAACCCGCTTCGAGCAGACCATTCCCCCCAAGCTGGCCGCCTATCGGGATCGCCTGGCCAAACGCCCTGCCCTGCAAGCCGTGCTGGCCAAGACCCAGGCCATCGCCGACGCCGCCCAGGCCAGCTGACGCCAACATAGGCAAACGGGAGCCCCGATGGCTCCCGTTTTTATGTGTGGCATGGCGGTTTCCCTCCGCTCAATTGGTGTGAAATCCCCCTTTCTGTGGTGGCGGTGTCTCTTCATACTCCATCCGGGTCACCTCGGCGGTACGCGGGCCTCGCTCCAGCCAGCCCAGCATCATCTGCACCCCCTGCTCGGGCCCACAGATCAGGATCTCCACCGAGCCATCTGCCAGGTTGTAGGCGTAGCCTCTCAGCCCCAGTTGCAACGCCCGCTCACGGGTGAAGTAGCGAAATCCCACCCCTTGCACCTGACCCCAGACGCGCACGACAAACGATTGCTCTCCCATTTCTCACACCTTTCCCTTAAGAAATTTCTCTCCAAGGCGATAATGAGCGCGACACTCTCTTCCCCCTTGCAGGACGCAATACCATTATGAAAGAAGTAAAATTCCGGTGGGTTGACCGCTATCTCATTCATCTCACGATCAGTGAAAAATTTCTCATTACCTTCTGGTGCCCTCTGCTGTTTATCGCCTTTCTCACCTGGTATCTGCTGGCTGACAGCCATAGTCAGCAGATGCAAATGCGGCTGAATCAGTTGCAACTGAGGGTCGACACCAGCGCCCAGCTGGTGAGCCAGCAACCAACCCTCACCCTGCCTGCGGATCTCACCCTGAGCCCGACCGGCAGTGCCGGCCTGACCCAACAGGGAGACAACTACCGCTTCAGTGCCAGCGCAGGCCAGGCCGGCTTCGTGACCGGCAGCCTGGATGCCGGCCGCTACTCCATGTGGGACGGACAAGGCACCACCCTCACCATCATTGCCGTGCTGGCGGCCTTGCTGGCCCTCATCACCCACTACCTGATGACCTTTGTCTCCGGCGCCCTCTACTCCACCAACAAGGCGCTCCAAACCGTGGCTGACGGGGATCTTACCTTCCGTCTCAACTTCTTCCCGGTGCGGGACGAGTTCTCCATCCTGGCGGGCAGCATAGACAGATTCACCGACCGTCAGCACAAGATAGTGCAGCTGGTGGAGGAGTCTGCCGAAGCGCTCACCATGGCCGCCGACGAATTTCGTGACCACGCCAGCGAAGGGGAAACCATGGCCCGCTCCCAGCGCCAGCACATGGACTCCCTGGCTGCCGCCATGGAGCAGATGTCGGCCGCGATTCGGGAAGTGGCCCGCAATGCCAACGACACCCTGCAACAGACTCGCCAATCCAGCGAAGAGGCGGCCAACGGCGCCGCCCGAGTATCGCGTACCATAGCCGCCATCCGCACCCTGGCCGACGAAATTGGCAATGCCTCAGGCGCGGTGGAGCGACTGACCCACAACGCCAATCGCATCAACGAGGTGGTCAACGTCATCAATGCCATCTCCCAGCAGACCAATCTGCTGGCCCTCAATGCCGCCATCGAGGCCGCCCGCGCGGGTGAGCAGGGTCGTGGCTTTGCGGTGGTGGCGGACGAGGTGCGCACCCTCGCCAGCCGCACCCAGCAGGCCACTGTGGAGATCCAGCAGATGATCGAAGAGCTGCAGGCCGGCACCGGCGCCCTCAACGACATCATGGAGAAGACAGTCGGCCGCGCCGCCAGCAGCCAGGCGCTGATCAGCGAAGTGGGGCTCGACATCGACAAGCTCAGCAACCACAGCGATGCCGTGCTGGAGATGAGCACCCAGATAGCCACCTCCAGCGAGGAGCAGAGCTCGGTCGCCGGGGAGATCACCCGCAACCTGGACCAGGTGCGCCACGAAGCGGGTCAGGTGGAGGAATCCGCCAGTGCCTCTGTGGCCGGCACTGCCGGTCTCAAAGGCACGGCAACCGAGCTGGCCCAGGCATTGAAGGGGCTCAAGATCTGATCTGAAGTTGATGCCAGATCAGACAAGCCGGGCTCTCTTGCCAAGGTTGTTTGAGTTTTACCAGCGGGCCACATAGAATGTGGCCCCTTTTCTTTTTACCATCGGCAAACACCCATGAGCGTTTTCATCTATCTCGTCAAAGGTCGCGAAAAATCCCTGCTGCGCCGTCACCCCTGGATCTTCTCCAAGGGGATTGAGCGGGTTGAAGGCAACCCCGTTGACGGCGATACCGTCGAGATCTACGCCAACGATGGCCGGTGGCTCGCCCGTGGTGCCTGGTCAGGCAGCTCCCAGATCCGTGCCCGGGTCTGGACCTTCGATAAAGAGGAGACAGTCGATCTCGACTTCTTCCTGCGTCGCCTCAAATATGCCCAGGAGTCCCGCGATCCGCTGATCAAGCGTCAGGGCCTCACCGGCTATCGCCTGTGCGCCGCCGAATCAGACGGTTTGCCGGGTCTGACCATAGACCGTTATGCCGATTTCCTGGTGTGCCAGATCCTCTCCGCCGGTGCCGAGTTCCAGCGCGAGCTGATCACGCAAGCGCTGCGCACTCTCTACCCGGAGTGCAGCATCTATGAGCGCTCAGACGTGGCTGTGCGCAAGAAGGAAGGGCTGAAAGAGCGTACCGGCGTCATCCATGGCGAGACTCCGACCGAGCCTGTGGTGATCGAAGAGAACGGCGTCAAGATCCTGGTGGACATCCGCAACGGTCACAAGACCGGCTTCTATCTGGATCAGCGCGACAACCGTCAGGCTGTCTCCAAGTACACCGAGGGCAAGCGGGTGCTCAACTGCTTCAGCTACACCGGTGGCTTTGGCATCTATGCCCTCAAGGGTGGCGCCAACGAAGTGGTCAACGTGGATCTCTCCCAGACTGCGCTGGATATGGCCCGCCACAACGCTGAGCTGAACGGACTGGATATCTCCAACACCCAGTTCATCCGTCACGATGTGTTCAAGCTGCTGCGTGAATACCGCGAGAAGGGTGAGAAGTTCGACGTTATCGTGCTGGATCCGCCCAAGTTTGCCGAGAGCAAGGCCCAGCTGCTGGGTGCCTGCCGCGGCTACAAGGACATCAACATGCTGGCGTTCCAGCTGCTGGCGCCGGGTGGCGTGCTGCTGACCTACTCCTGCTCCGGCCTGATGGAGCAGAGCCTGTTCCAGAAGATCGTGGCCGATGCGGCGCTCGACGCCGGTCGCGATGCCCAGATCCTGGAGCTGTTGTCACAAGCCTCCGATCACCCCATTGGCACCGCCTATCCGGAAGGCTTCTATCTCAAAGGGCTGGTGGTTCGCGCCCGCTGATCGTCAATACCCGTTCCCTTTGATCAATCAGGCCCGCATTGCGGGCCTGATTTTTAGGCATCGCTGCGTATAATGCCCGAGCGAGACGCGGCTCCCTTGCCCCCCTCATTCTTCTTCCGCCTGTTATCTTTCCCTGTCTTTATTTCACTGTTTGAACGGTTGTTGTGCACAATCCGTGCACACTTTATGACTTTAATCACACCCGTATGACTCTCTTTTGGGTAGTGTGGTCCCGCCTGTGACCAGCATGAGTCAAGGCTGCGGGGCATCAGGCTTGATGCCCCTGCACAACAACAAAATCGATGTCAGGCCAAGCTGAACATCACAAGGGATCCCGATATGAATCAATCATTGCCGCTGTTAACGCCGCTGCGGGGCATCGCTGCCCTGATGGTGGTGCTGTTCCATGCCCGCTTGCTGCTCTTTCCCCAGTGGATGGAGTCGATCGCAGGCTACACCCAACTCATCGAGAATGGCTACCTCTGGGTCGACCTCTTCTTTATTTTGAGCGGCGTGGTGCTGGCCCATGTCTATGGGGAGGCTTTCACCCGCACGCCCCGCACCATCGGCTATGGCCGCTTCCTCTGGCTGCGGCTGACCCGGGTCTACCCCCTCTACCTGGTGACCCTGCTGTTGTTGGTTGGCTGGGAGCTTTACAAGACCCGGCACGGGATTGGCTTCTATGCCGGCCCCCTGTTCAAGATGTGGGAGTGGGAGGGGATGCCGCCCTTCGGCTCCCCCTTCACCCCGGCCGAGGCGCTGCCAAGCGCCTTCCTGCTGCTGCAGGTGGTAACCAGTCACGGGCTGACCTGGAACTTCGCCGCCTGGTCCCTCAGCGTGGAGTGGATAAGTTATCTGCTGTTCCCGCTGCTGATCCCGCTCGCCGTGACCCGCAGTCGCTGGGGCCATCTCGCGCCGCTGCTGGCGCTGACGGTGCTGGCTTATATCGTGCACAGCCGGGGCACCCTGGATGTCACCAGCGGGGCGCTGGCGGTGGGACGCGGGGTGAGTGAATTCGTGCTCGGACTCTGGCTGCTGCCCAGGGTCAAGGCCGCGAAAGGCTTGCCCATGATGCAACGGGATCTGCCGTTGCTGATCGCCTTTTTCCTGCCCTTCGTGCTGATGCAATTCACCATGACGCCGCAGCTGACCCTGTTGCTGATCGGCGCCTACGTGTTGCTGATCTGGATTGCCGCCGCTCAGGGGGAGCGCCAGAGCCCGCTGCTGCGCCTGCTGGACAACCGCCTCACCAACGGGCTGGGGGATCTCTCCTACTCCATCTACCTGCTCCATGTGCTGGTACTGCTCACCGGCTGCGAGCTTATTCACTATCTGGCGCCGGGGTTCACCGAGTGGTGGTATGCCCAGACCAGCCCGCTGCTGGGGGTAGTGGCGACCCTGTTGATGCTGGCAGTGCTGATCGGCCTCTCTTCTTTAAGCTACAACCTGCTGGAGCGACCACTGCAACGGCGTCTGCGCCGCTTTGGCAAGTCGCGGCAACCGGCGGCGATGGAGCGAGTCAGTTAAACAAGCAGTGACCAAGCCTGGATAACCTATCGGTCAGCGTCTCCAGGTTTGCTCAGACGACTCGGATGCTAGCTAAAAACGATGCTGTTGTGCATGGAACCATGGTTACCAGTACCCTGCCCGTCAAATCCTTGCCCCCCCCCCCAATAACCTGAAAAAGGCGCCACCTTAAGAAGGTGGCCCCTTGATACCGGGTTTAGTCATGATATGGCTCACCGCAGTCGGTTTATTTAACGCCGTAACTGGTCAGGATCTGATCCATGGTCCCGTCTGCACTGATGATTGCCAATCCCTTGTTGAAAGCCTCGATCAACTCCTGGCCGCGCGGGTTTTTCACGCCGCTGGCGATATGGAGCGGGTTGGTAGAGAGCGCATTGGCCGTGAAGGCAAACTTGCTGGCATCCATTCCCTGCTGAGCCATGATGGCCCGGGCAACAACTTCATCTTCCAACGTCAAGTCGATACGCCCATCAAGCAGCTTCTTCAGATTGGTCGGCAAGTCACCGGCCTCCTGGCGGTTTAGCTCAGCCTGCATGAAGTCGTCACCGTAGCCATAACCCCGCACTATGCCAATGCTCTTGCCTTTGAGGCTGGCCAAGCCATTCAACTCGAAACTGCCGCCAGCCAACTGGATAAATTTGACCTGATTCTTCAGATACTCGTCACTGAAACGCAGTGACTTGGTGCGCGCCTCGGTGAACCATGCCCCTACCAGAATGTCGATATTCCCTTCCTCAACTTCCGACAACGCCCTGGCCCAAGGCATGATCCGCATGTCGAGCTCATAACCCTGGGTGGCAAGTGCACGTTTGACCAGCTCTACCGAGATGCCTTTGTTGGCATCAATGACAAAGGGCGGCCAGGGATCTTGCGCAGCCGTCACACTGGCGGCATGCGCCCCAAAGGTCGACAGCGCCAGCAGTAATCCTATCATCCATGATTTCATCTCATACCTCTTGCCTGTGTGGGGAAACCCTTTGAGATAAGAGGAGCGAAGGACACTTTGTCAAGGCAGCAGAGACGACAGGCTATTGTGATTCGAACCCGCAGAGTTCTTGTGGCATAATGCCCTGTCCAATGGCCCGCTCAGGGTCATCTCCTTTTGCCTGATATACGCTGTTTCATCTTGAGAAACAGCCAAACAAGGGGTAATCATGTCTTCCATTCGTCTGACCCAATACAGCCACGGGGCTGGCTGCGGCTGCAAAATTTCTCCCAAGGTGCTCGACACCATTCTCAAGAGCCAGATCCCGGGCTTTGACGACCCGACCCTAGTGGTTGGCAACAGCAGCAAGGATGACGCGGCAGTGGTCAATATCGGCAACGGTCAGGGCATTGTTTCCACCACCGACTTCTTCATGCCCATCGTCGATGATCCCTTTACCTTTGGCCGCATCGCGGCCACCAACGCCATCAGCGACATCTACGCCATGGGCGGCAAGCCCATCGTTGCCATTGCCATCCTTGGCTGGCCCATCAATACCCTAGCCCCGGAAGTGGCCCAGCAGGTGATAGATGGCGGCCGCCAGGTGTGCCATGAAGCGGGAATATCCTTGGCTGGCGGCCACAGTATCGATGCCCCCGAGCCCATCTTCGGTCTTGCCGTGACCGGTATAGTGCCGCTCGATGCCATCAAGCAGAACGACACGGCCCAGGCGGGTGACATCCTCTACCTGACCAAGCCCCTCGGTATCGGCATCCTCACCACGGCCCAGAAGAAGGGCAAATTGAAGCCAGAGCATGAGCAGCTGGCCCCCAATGCCATGTGCACCCTCAACAAGATTGGCCAGCGCTTTGCCGAACTGCCCGGCGTGCACGCCATGACGGATGTGACCGGGTTTGGCCTGGCGGGACACCTGCTTGAGATGTGCGAAGGCTCAGGGGTGTGTGCCACCCTCGATTTCAAGGCGCTGCCACTGCTCGACGAGGTAGATTACTACCTGTCCGAGGGCTGCGTACCGGGCGGAACTCTGCGCAACTTCGATTCCTATGGCGCCAAGCTCGGTGCCATGGATGAACGCACCCGCAACATCATGTGCGATCCGCAGACCAGCGGCGGCTTGCTGGTTGCCGTCGGTAAAGAAAGTGAAGCCGAGCTCCTTGCCATCGCCACACAAGCGGGGCTGACCCTCTCCCCCATAGGCCAGCTGAAAGCCTATACCGGAAACCAGTTTATCGAGGTTATCCAATGAGTCAGCAGCTGCTTGCTATTGATACGGATCTGGCTCGGACGTCTCTGGAGGTCCTGCGATGAGCCAACTGCCACTCACCTCGGATCTGGCCCGGATTTTTCTGGATGATGTCCCGCTTATCGACTTGCGTGCCCCCATCGAGTTCAAGGAAGGGGCCTTCCCCTGCTCGACCAGTCTGCCCCTGATGACAGACGATGAGCGTGCCCAGGTGGGCACCTGCTTCAAGCAGCGAGGCCAGGCGGCGGCGATTGAACTGGGTCACAAACTGGTGGGGGGCGCCGTGCGTGCCGAACGGCTCGACGGCTGGCTGGCACAGTTGCGAAAACAGCCCGATGCCCTGCTCTACTGCTTTCGTGGCGGCCTGCGCTCACAAACCGTGCAACTCTGGTTGCATGAGGCCGGGGTCACCCGTCCCCGGGTAGCCGGTGGCTACAAGGAGATGCGCCGTTTCCTCATTGATACTCTGGACAAAGCCGCGGCCGAGTGTCACTGGACAGTGCTGACCGGCATGACCGGCTCCGGCAAGACCCATATGCTGGAGCACGTGATTCAGGCGGTGGATCTGGAGGGGCATGCCCATCACAGGGGCTCGTCATTTGGTCAGCTTCCAGGAGGCCAGCCCAGCAACATCAATTTTGAAAACAAGCTGGCCATCGAACTGCTCAAGCGCCGCCACCAGGGTGAACATGCCTTCGTGGTGGAGGACGAAAGCCGGCTCATCGGTCGCTGCTGCCTGCCAAACCCCCTGTTTGATGCCATGTGCGAGGCACCGCTGGTGGTGGTGGATGTGCCGCAGAGCGAGCGTGCCGAACAGATCCGCCAGGACTATGTGCACGATCTCTGGCTGCGTTATCAGGCCATGTTTGGCGCCGAAGAAGGCTGGCCACTGTTTGCAGCCTATCTCACCGATGCGCTGGCCCGCCTCAAGCGCCGCCTTGGCGATCAAGCACACCGCGAGCTGGACCAGCTGATGCAAATCGCCCTTGCCGAGCAAGCCAACAGCGGCACCACCGAGCGCCATCTGGCCTGGATCACCCTGCTGCTGACCCGCTACTACGACCCTATGTATCTCTATCAACTGGGCAACAAGCGTGAGCGCATCGTGTTCCGGGGTGAGAAGCAGGCCTGTCTGGACTTCTTTGCCGAGCAATACGCAGCCCGGCAGCAAGGCTGACTCACCCCCGTCAAACAAGAGGACCCCCTATGTTGAAATTCGAGGTGATCCCGGTCACCCAATTCGCCCAGAACTGCTCCCTCATCTGGTGTGACGAGACCCACCAGGCGGCGCTGATTGACCCGGGTGGCGAGGCCGACAAGCTGCTCGAAGCCATCACCCAGCGCGGGCTTACCCTGACCCATATCCTGCTGACCCATGGCCATCTGGATCACGTGGGCGCCGCCGCAGAGCTGCGCAAAACAACCGGTGTAGCCATCACTGGCCCCCACAAAGAAGATGCCTTCTGGCTCGACATGCTGCCCCGGCAGAGCCAGATGTTTGGCTTCGCCCATACCCCTGCTTTCACGCCGGACAGCTGGCTTGAGCAGGGTGACAAGGTGCGAGTGGGCAACTGCGAGCTGGAGGTCTATTTCTGCCCGGGCCACACTCCGGGCCACGTCATCCTGCTCAGCCAGGCCGAAAAACTCGCCTGGGTTGGTGATGTGCTGTTCGCCGGCAGCATAGGCCGCACCGACTTCCCACGCGGTGATCACGCCACCTTGATAAAGTCGATCACTGAAACCCTGCTGCCGCTGGGTGACGAGATTGTCTTTATCCCGGGCCATGGCCCCAGCTCCACCTTTGGCCGAGAAAAGGCAAGCAATCCTTACCTGACCCAACCCGTCTGGTAACAGCAAGCAGGCTTGCCACTGACGCCAAGAGGGCGACCCCGGGGTCGCCCTCTTTCATGACTTGCTGCACGCGTCATCAAACGCCAGACAGCAAAAGGCCACTCCTGAGAGTGGCTTTTTCTTCAACCAGATTGGCTCGCTATTAAACGCGAACGAAATCCAGGTGAACCAGCTTCGGCTTAACCGGGTGACGCTGGATAGCCTTCACTTTAACGTTGACTTCTTCACCGTTGATGACCAGGGTCAGCACGGATTCGTAGAATTCCGGCTTCTCTTGGGCAATGATGAATTTTTTGTGGTCAACAGTGATGGACTGAGCTTCTTTGCCGGCACCGTAGATGATGGCAGGAACTTGGTCAGCGTGACGCAGGCGGCGGCTCGCACCTTTCCCCAGGTCAGAACGGACTTCAGCTTGGAATACGAAAGACATAGTGGTTATCTCATATAGATGAATTTATGGTGCTGACTGCGACCGGTCAGCACCTCGCAAAACGAGTGCGCATACTAGCATGGGCCCTGAACAGTGACAAGATACCTTAACGCCCCTGCTCCAGTCGGGCAAAACGCTGCTGCCGCTGTGCCGGACTCAGGGCATCGAAGCGCGCCAGCGTCTGCGGCGCAGGGCAGTAGAGGGTATCCCCCGCCTTGACCCGGATGCCGTTGCCCATCAGCGGGCGATTGTCATCGACAATGGCCAGCAGATAGCTGTAAGTGTCCCCCGCTATGCCCGTGACAGTGCCGTTCTGAGCCAGGGTCGCAGCAATGCGCCACAGGGTTTCTCCCGATGCCACCCGATGACAGACCTGCTTGCCACCACCGGCAGCGGGAGCCGCCAGCGTCAAGGTCGTGTTGACGGATATCGGTGTGACAAGGGGTTGCGATTCTCTCTTCGCCTCGTCTAGGGCGACACTCGCCAGCATGGCCTCCGGCGCCAGCCAGGTTGCGCGCAGATTGAGGCTCACCAGCAGCGGCTCGGCCCCATCACGGATGGCTCTTGGCTGACCGGGCATCGCAGGCGCGGAAAATTCCGCCAGAAAGGGTACCTGACCAGGGATCGCAGCCTGTTGGCTCTGCCCCTGTTCCAAGGCAGGCAGCAGGGGCGCAAGCCCGTAGGCGGCCTCATCGATACGCCTGAGCCGGGCCAGATACGCCTTGGAGAGTTGAGCCTCCCCCTCGAACAGGTCAAAGGGGGGCACCAGCCGGGCCGGAAACAGCACCTGCCAGCGGCCCTTCTTTTTCTTGAGCTCAAGGGGGGGAAATTGATTGCCCCGCCAGGCCACGAACATAGCCGGCGGAGTACGGTGTAGCGGGTAATACTCCGGGTTCAGTTGTACCCAGGTTTGCTCGGCTATGGGTTGATAGCCACTGATGTTGACCATTGCCACGCTTAACCAGAATCCAAGCATCCTTGCTCCTCCGTTAGCCTTTTCCTGGTCGGCGGCAAGGGCCACCGACACGAAGACCTGCCTGTCTCCTACAGCAGATTAGCACTGGGCGATGGCGTTGAGCACCCGTTTATCTGACACCGGATAGGGGGTCCCCAGATTCTGGGCGAAGAAGGAGACCCGCAACTCCTCGATCATCCAGCGGATATTGGCCACTTCGGTCGGAATCAACTGGGATTTGGGGATCTTGGCCAAGAGAGCTTTGTACTCGGCTTCAACGCTCTGCACCTTGAGCATGTAAACCCGATCCCGGTTGGGATCGATGGCCAGCTTTTCCATCCGGCGCTCAATGGCTCGCAGGTAGCGCAGCAAGTCCGGCAGCCGCTGCCAGCCAGTCTCGGTCACGAACCCCTTGTGAATGAGGTTGCCCAGCTGAAGCTGGATATCCGACATGGCAAAGGCGGTGTCGAGCTGCATCTTGCCCTTGAGCCGCTTCTTGATTTCGTGAGAAAGCGTCAGTACGGCTTCCACCTGGCTGGCCACTTCCACCACGGCATCGTTAAGCTCGGCGCGCACAAATTCCTTGAGCGCCTCGAAACCGGCCTCATCCCAGGCCAGGCCGCCATGCTGTGCAATGAGCTTGTCGCAACCGCAGGCAATGCAGTCATCGATAAGCTCGGCCACCTTGCCAAACGGATTGAAATAGAGCCCCAGCTTGGCCTTGTTGGGCAGCTTCTCCTGCAGGTACTTGATGGGTGATGGCACGTTGAGCAGCACCAGTCGGCGCTGGCCCGCCCACATCAGCTGCTGCTGGGCCACAGCGCTCTCCACCAGCTGGATGGAGACAGAATCCTTCTCATCCACCAAGGCCGGATAGGCCTTCACCTCGAAGCCGCCGCGCTTCTGGCTGTATTCCTGCGGCAATTCACCAAAGCTCCACAGCGTCAGGCCTGACTGCTCTATGTCGTCGTCCGCCACCTGGGACAGCGTCTCCTGCACACGCCCACGCAAGGATTCTTTCAGCGCCTCCAGATCCTTGCCTTCCGCAATAGGCTTGTGCCTATCGTCCACCACCCGGAAGGTGAGTTTCAGGTGATCGGGCACCGCAGCCCAGTCCCACGCCTCGCGGGGCACAGTCACCCCCGTCATGCGCCGCAGTTGACGCTCCATCTCATCGAGGAGCGGTCCCTGCTCGGGGTTGAGGCTGGCGAGCAGCGCATCGGCGTAGTTGGGGGCCGGTACGAAATTCTTGCGCATCGGCTTTGGCATGGATTTTATCAGCGCCACCAGCAACTCATGGCGCAGCCCGGGGATCAGCCACTCGAACCCCTTTACCTCCACCTGATTGAGCAATGGCAGCGGAATATGCAGGGTGACGCCATCGGCCGCCTCCCCCGGTTCAAACTGGTAGCTCAATTTAAGTTTGAGTCGCCCCTGCTGCCAGAAGTTGGGATAGTCGAGATCACTGATGTGGGCCGCATCCCCCTTCATCAGCATCTCCCGCTCGAAGTTGAGCAGCTCTGGGTCCTGCTTTTGTGCCTCTTTCCACCAGTTGTCGAAGTGGCGACTTGATATCACCTCTTCCGGCAAACGGGCGTCGTAGAAGCGGAACAAGTCCTCATCCTCCACCAGAATGTCGCGACGGCGGGACTTGTGCTCCAGCTCCTCCACTTCGGCCAGAAGCTTACGGTTGTCGCCAAAGAAGCGGTGACGGGTCTCGAAATCCCCCTCCACCAGGGCACGGCGGATAAAGAGCTCTCGACACAGCACAGGATCGAGGCGGCTGAAGTTGATGGTGCGCTCATTGACCAGCGTCAGACCAAACAGGGTCACTTTCTCCTTGGCCATGACGGCGCCATTCTTCTTCGACCAGTGGGGATCGCTGTGGTGCAGCTTGATGAGGTGAGCCGCCAGCGGCTCCACCCACTCGGGTTCAATCTTGGCATTGACCCGGGCGTAGAGGCGGGAGGTTTCCACCAGTTCGGCGGCCATCACCCACTTGGGCGGCTTCTTGAACAGACCCGAGGCCGGGAAAATGTGGAAGCGGCCGTTGCGGGCGCCGAGAAACTCGGGCTTCTCCAGATCCTTGTTGCCGATATGGCTCAGGAGACCGGTCAGCAAGGCGCAATGTACCGTCTTGAAATCCGCCGGTTCATGATTGGCTTTAAAGCCCAGCTCTTTCACCGTCTGGCGCAACTGGAAGTGAATATCCTGCCATTCGCGCACCCGCAGGTAGGAGAGGAACTCCTTCTGGCACATGCGGCGGAACGGGTTGCTGCCCAATGCATCCTGCTGCTCTTTGAGGTAATTCCACAGATTGACGAAGGCAAGGAAGTCAGAGTCCTTGTCTTCAAAACGCTTGTGTTGCTCATCGGCGGCCTGCTTCTTCTCCATGGGCCGCTCGCGGGGATCCTGGATGCTGAGGCCGGCGGTGATCACCATGACCTCGCTCAGGCAACCGGTTTGCGCCGCCGTGATCACCATCTTCGCCAAACGGGGATCAAGGGGAATGCGCGACAGCTGACGACCTATGTCGGTCAACTGCAGTTTGGGCTCCTGATCCCGGGTGCCAGGCAGCTCTCTTACTGCCTCCAGCTCCTTGAGCAGGCTCAGGCCATCCTTGATGTGGCGCGACTCGGGCGGCTCGACGAAGGGGAAGGCCTCCATGTTGCCAAGCCCCAGCGCCAGCATCTGCAAAATGACGGAAGCCAGGTTGGTACGCAAGATCTCGGGATCGGTAAAAGCGGGACGATTGTTGAAATCCTCTTCGGAGTAGAGGCGGATACAGATACCGTCCGCCACCCGGCCACAGCGCCCTTTGCGCTGGTTGGCACTGGCCTGGGAGACCGGCTCTATGGGCAGGCGCTGCACCTTGGTACGCCAGGAGTAGCGACTGATGCGGGCGGTACCCGGGTCTATCACATAACGGATGCCCGGCACTGTGAGGGAGGTTTCCGCCACGTTGGTGGCAAGCACTATGCGCCGCCCGGCGTGTTGCTGGAACACCCGGTTCTGCTCTGTGTTGGAGAGGCGCGCATAGAGCGGCAGCACTTCGGTATCTCGCAGGCCCAGTTTGTTCAAGGCATCGGCGGTATCGCGGATCTCCCGCTCGCCGTTCATGAAGATGAGAATGTCCCCCAGTCCTTCCTCGGCCAGCTCCTGCACCGCATCGAAGATACCCTGCAACTGGTCGCGATCGTCACTCCCTTCCAGCAGCGGCCGATAGCGCACATCGACGGGATAAGTGCGGCCGGAGACCTCGATCACCGGCGCCTTGTTGAAATGGCGGGAGAAGCGCTGGGGATCTATGGTGGCCGAGGTGATGATCACCTTGAGGTCGGGGCGCCTTGGCAGCAGCTGCTTGAGATAACCCAGAATGAAGTCGATGTTGAGGCTGCGCTCGTGGGCCTCATCGATGATGATGGTGTCGTACTGGGTCAACATACGGTCGTTCTGGATCTCCGCCAGCAAGATACCGTCTGTCATCAGCTTGATGTGGGTCTGCTCGCTCACCTGATCGGTAAAACGCACCTTGTAACCCACGTACTGGCCGAGTTCTGACTCCATCTCCTCTGCGATACGGGCAGCCACAGTACGGGCAGCCAGACGGCGCGGCTGGGTGTGGCCGATGAAGCCCTTCACCCCGCGCCCCAGCGCCAGGCAGATCTTGGGGATCTGGGTCGTTTTGCCCGAGCCGGTTTCACCGGCGATGATCACCACCTGATGCTCACTGATCGCCTTGGCGATCTCTGCCTGCTTCTGGCTGACAGGCAAGTTGTCCGGGTACGTGACCTTGGGGACACCGGCCAGACGGGACTGATAACGCGCCTGCGCTGCGTCCAGATCGGCGGCAATGGTCTCCAGCACTGTGATCTGCTTGCCCTCGGGCAGCTTCTTGATCCCGTTCAGACGACTGGAAAGACGACGGGCATCAAGGTTCATGCAGGCTGATAGACGGCGGCGCAGCGCCTCGATAGAGAGAGACAAGGTACAAATTCCTTAATAGAAAGCCCGGCATGGGGCCATATCGACAAGCTTCGGCAGATCCTAAAGAGCGGGCGGGAGCGGTGCAAGCCTTAAAGCGACTGGGGTAGCGATGAAAGCCGGAATACATCCGGTATGAAGAGAATGCCTGAATAAAAAGAGCAGGCACCCGGCCTGCTCCTGATGACGCCGTCCACTCAACCTGATCAGACCCGGGCCTTGTGCACGAAGCAGGTACCCAGCTGGGCATGGATCGCCTGCATCACATCGTGACGGCTGATCACCCCGAGCAGGCGACCCTCCTCCACCACAGGATAGATCTTGGGCTTTTGCCCCATCATCATCTCGGCCAATTCCAGAATGCTGGTATCAGGCCCGACGGCCAGCACCTCATTGCGCATCACATTCTTGACCTGAGCCACCTGCTCGCAGTGATAGGCCTCTTTGAGCATGACGGCGATACAGTCCTGCTCGGACACCCAACCAATGAGATGACCCAGTGCATCCACTACCGGGCCACCGAGCTGGCGGCTATTGAGAAACTTTTCCACCGCAGATTGCACCATCATGTCAGCGCTGAACGTGATGGGCCGGTGCTGCATGTAATCCTTTGCTTTTAGTGATTCCATTGTGCTTCCCCCAACCAGCCTCCCGGGCGGGAGGCGCAAGTCAGACACTATGTCCGACCCACACCAAGCATAGCTCGCCCAATATCAGGAGATGGATTGCAGCAGCAACAGCAACTCGTTCTGGCTGTGGCAGTCGGTTTTCTTGAAGACCCCTTTGAGGGTCGAGCGGACTGTTTCCACCTTGACACCGCGCAGCTCGGCGATGTCGTTGCTGCTATAACCCTTGCTCATCAGCACCAACAACTCTTTCTCGCCGATGGTGAGGGGGTAAAGGCTCGCCAGTGCCTCGATATCGGGATTGAATGAGTGTTCGGGATCCCGCAGCACCACTTCCACATAACGCTCAAACCGGCTGAGGCCGCTCATCAGGGTGCACTGGATCAGCAAGGGCCTTAAATTGGCCTGACGGGGAATGGACATATAAGCGCTCGCTCCCGGCAACAGGTAAGCAAAGCCATTCAATATCTCTTTGAACTGGCGTTGCTGCTCCTTATTTTGCAGCGAGAAGATACCATTGATGGCCCGCAGCTCCACATTTTCATCTGAGATACGGTTGAAGGCCACATTGGAATAATGGATATGGCCTTTGTCATCGACGATGGCACTGGGCTTATTATGATTTTTAACCAGCTGCTGCAGCTGGTAGTTCTGGGTCTCCAGAGCCAGCAGATTCCAATAATGGTGGCTCCAGGCAGCCAGGCCGGAATAAACCTCTCCCAGTGAGGAGATATCCTGAGCACTGAAATCATCCTGGCTGGCACCACGATAGGTACACAGGCTGCTAAGGCCCCGCCCCTTCACCCGGCAGACGCCACCCGCCGCAAACTGGGCGCCGAAGCTGGCCAGCAATCCTGCCGAATTGGACAGGGTGGTGGCATTGACTATGCCCTGGCAGCCCTTGTCCAGATAATGATTGAACCACACATCCTGACGATGGTGTTGCACATAGAACTGCTGCTGAGCCTCGGTCAGGCCGCTTGAGAAGAGTTTTATCCCGTCGCTTTTGTCATCATCCCGTAACAAAAATAGCGAGGAACTCCCCGACACATCGGTGCGGAACTGATCCACCACCAACTTAATGTCAGAATCATTAATACCGCACTCATATAACTGGCTTATATAGGGCGATACCCTTTCCTTTACTAATGCCTTCACACCCGAACTCCTAATTCTTATTTTTATTGAGGAGGCATCTTACTCTGCAATGAGAAACGCGAAAAGTAGTCAAATGAACAAAGGTTTTATAACTGTTCCGTAAATAGTAATGATGAAACAACATAAGGGTGAGCGAAAGCGAAAATTTAAAATCCAAGTTAATGTTTTTTATGCTTTTTGTCGCTATGGATTTTTTTGTCGGTCTAAAGATTCCTGTCTCTGTGACATCCTGATTACCCGACAGGCCTCACATTTTATCCCTTTTGCCATGACAGCGGGTCCAGCCCGGATAAAAGCGCGACACCCTGCAACCCGCGGTGCTGCGATACCGGGTCTACGCAGACAAGCCACAGGTTATCTATTCCATCGTGCTGGCAAACCCTCATCCCAAAGAGCCGGGCAAGCCGTTAATTGTCTGGGTCCCCTCATAAAAGACTCAAGTTGAGCTTGTTTCTCAATAGTTAATTTTGTGTTTTGTTTGTGAACGCGGACGGGTATTGTATATACAATTCGTTAGATGGATATCGGACAGGTATCAACCACAAGGAGAGTGTATGGAACCGGAAAATGCATTGATAGCGCCCACCAGATCAGCGGCGGGGATCAAGCTGCTGCTAGCCAGCCTGTTTGGTATCGCCATCTTCTTCATCCCCTTTGAACTGGCAGGCCGCAGCACCATCATGGTGGACCACCTGGCCGGTTTTCTGATAGCGCAGCGCCCACTGGCGGTGGGGTTGATCCTGTTGCTGATTGGCTATGGTGCCATCACACCCTTGCTGGATGGTCGCTGGCGCGCCCGTCCCATCGACCGGCTTCTGAGCCTGTTCAAGCTGATCGGCCTGGTACTGGCACTCATGTATGTTGCCAATCTGGGACCGGCCTGGCTGATGACACCGGATCGTCTGCCCTTCCTGTTTGACAAGCTGGCCATGTCGGTCGGTCTTATCGTGCCCATTGGTGCCATGGCTCTTACTTTCTTGCTCGGCTTCGGTCTGCTGGAGCTGATAGGCGTACTGATGCAGCCCGTGATGCGGCCGCTGTGGCGCACGCCGGGGCACTCTGCCATTGATGCGGTCGCCTCTTTCATCGGCAGCTATTCGGTAGGACTGCTCATCACCAACCGGGTCTTTCTCGCGGGTAAATACACTGTGCGGGAAGCGGTCATCATTGCGACCGGGTTCTCCACCGTATCGGCCGCGTTCATGATCATAGTCGCCAAGACCCTCAACCTGATGGAACACTGGAACTTCTATTTCTGGTCCACCCTGGTGATCACCTTTGTCATCACCGCCATCCTGGCGCGCGTGCCCCCCATCTCCAACATGGCCCATCATGGGGAAACCGACGAACCATTGCCCGCCGGCAAGAACCGCTGGCAAGCCGCACTGGCATCCGGGCTGACCCAATCCAGCATGGCGCAACCCGTACTGCGCCAGTTGCAGGCCAACCTCAAGGATGGCCTGCTGATGGCGGCTGCCGTGGTGCCCACCATATTGTCGGTCGGTCTGCTCGGTCTGTTGCTGGCGCAGCACACACCGCTGTTCGACCTGCTGGGCTGGCTGCTGTGGCCGCTCACCTGGCTGCTGGAACTGGGCGAACCGCTGGAAACTGCCAGGGCACTTTCTGCCGGGCTGGCAGAGATGTTCTTGCCCGCCATTTTGCTCAAAGATGCCGACCTGCTGGTGCGCTATGTCACCGCAGTGGTATCGGTCAGCTCGGTTCTCTTCTTCTCCGCTTCCATACCCTGCATCCTGGCCACCCGGATCCCGGTGAGTGTGGGCCAGCTGGTGGTGATCTGGCTGCTGCGCACCCTGCTTGGCATAGTGCTTGCCGCACTGTGCGGCAAGCTTGCCATGGCAGCAGGCTGGCTGAGTTAAGCAAGGTGGCAACACCCTAGTGATGACGCGCAAGCGCGTGCACAAACCAAGAAGGCGCCCGAGGGCGCCTTCTTTTGGCTTAGGGACAGCCATTACACCAGCCCGGCACCGGGGCGCTTCATCGGAAAAAGCGCCATAAAAAACGCAGCTGACACAGATCCCTGTATCAGCTGCGTTCTGGTCACGCTTGATAGGGCTTGCGATGCCAGATGAGGAACGAATGAAACACCCATCCTGCGCCACATCGCAAGGAGCATCAGACCGATCTGGCCCTGAGCTCACGCCCCTATCGACGCATTGGATTTACGTCAGCATCCTTAGAAGGGCAGCTTCATGCCTGGGGGCAGTTGCATGCCACCGGTCAGCTCGCCCATCTTGCTCTTGCTCTGCTCTTCCACACGACGTACGGCATCGTTGACGGCAGCAGCAACCAGATCTTCGATCATCTCTTTGTCATCTTCCATCAGGCTCTGATCGATCTCGATGCGACGCACGCTGTGACTGCCAGCCATGGTGACCTTGACCATACCAGCACCGGCTTCGCCGACTACTTCCATCTCGGCAAGCTGCTCTTGCATCTTTTGCATGCGCTCTTGCATCTGTTGGGCCTGTTTCATCAGGTTCCCCATTCCACCTTTACCAAACATATGTCGTCTCTCGTCTTGAAATCCGGCATCCAGCGCCGGGCTGTGGGCTTGTTCTGTCCTAAATGGGGACAGGCAAACCCCTTTTCAACCGGGCACTGGGCCCGGCATGGGTTTTAACGAATCGTATTCAACTGCTCAGCGGCTCTATGCTCTCCTGGTGGAGCACGGCGCCAAACCTTTGTCTGAGAAATTGCACATTGGGATCCTGCTCCAGATCCCGGCTCACCTGCTCGCGCACCCCCAGATAGAGGCGATGCTCGATCTCAAGGGGGGTTTCCTGATCCGGCACAGTCCCCAGTGTCACCTCCACCTGCACGGCTTGGCCAAGCTCGGGGCCTATGATCTCGGCCAGATCGACACGGGCCCTGTCGCTGACCAGATGACGCTGTTCGGGTTTCAGGGTCAACAACACCTTGTCCCCCTGCCGGGTCATAACAGAGTTGATCGCAAGCTGACGCAGCCGGCCACCGACGCCGGTACGGGCAATCAACTCAGCCCAGGGATCGCCGCAATTGACCAGCAAGGAAGACGGGATCAGTCTGGCGACCTCTTCCCCCTCCTCGGGTTGGTTGTCGCTCTCCAGCTCATCCCAGTCGATGGTCTCCATCACGGAGGCAACCATGGGCGCTGGCTCGCTGGTAGCAACCGCTTGGGGCATCACGGGTGCGGCACTGGACACGGCAGGTGCTACCTGCGCCCTCGCGGCCGGCGTACCGTCCAGATCCCAGGGCGGCAGATCATCGGGGTTGGGGCGAGCCCTGGTGGGCGCCTGAGCCGGGGCAGCCTGATCATAGGCAGGCACGGCACTGGCTCCCGAAGCCACCGTCTGTGCCACATTCGCCATTGACGCACTGGCAGCAGACTCGCCAAAGCCTTGATTCAGGTACTCTTCATAGTCGCTGCCCCCCTCATCATACGCATCCAGCGGCGGCAATTCGTCATATGCCGTCACAGGGGCTGAATGATGGACAGGCACCACAGCCGCCCCTTGCCAGGGAGCTGATGGTGGCGTGACGGCTGGTTGCGCGACAGGGCGCCCCTCGGGCGCAGCCACCGGTTTGATGGGGGCAACACGCGGGGCCTGGGCTGTCGCAGGCTCGCTGCGCAATCGGCTGCGCAGCAGATTGCGCTTGCCAAGCAGGCTCTGCATGCTGGACGCGGCAGACGGCGCGGCTTCAGGCTCAACCACCGACTCGGCGATTATCTCAACCGGCACCTCGGTGGGTTGCTCAGCTGCCACTGCCATATCTGAAGGAAGGTGCTGCATCGCCTCATCGGCAACCACAACGGTGCTGATGATCGGGGTGCTCGGCGCATCCATGGCAGGCTGCGCCTCGTAACCCATCTGCTGCGCTTCGCGCAGCAACTCGTCCTGTTCTGCAAAGAGCGGCGCGCTCAGCGCATCGCTGGCCGTCTCCTGCTCATCCGTCTCGAGCACGGCATGCGCAACAAGGGGCACCATCCGGGTGGCGGTATGTTCTACCGACACGGACCCGGGGGCAGCAAGGGGAGCCACAATCGCAGTGGCCAGCGTCGGGGCGGAGTCAGCCCCGCGGGACTTTCCCAGCTGGGCCGGCGCGGCTCCCATCCCTCCCGCCATGGAGGGTGGCAGAGCCGTGAGATTGGCAGGATGCACGGCCTCACGACGCGGGGAGAAAGCCAGCATGCGCAAGCACGTCATCTCCAGCGAGGTGCGACCGTCCGGTGCCCAGGGCAAATCTTTTCGTCCCCCCAGCACGATTTGGTAGCAAAGCTGCACCTCTTCCGGGCTCATGGCTTGGGCAAGTTGCAGCAGAGACTCGGCATCGGCCCCCTGCTCCTGCACTGTGGCAGGCAACAGCTGCGCCATGGCGATGCGGTGCAGCAGCCCTTCCAGCTCGGCATGAAGCTGATCAAAGTCGGGACCCAGAGTAGCGATTTCCGTGATCTTGGCCATGGTGGCCGCCGCATCCTGGCGCAGGATCGCCTCCAGCAACTGGTGCAGGTGACGATGGTCCAGGGTGCCCAACATGGCCAGCACGCTTTCAAGGCGCACGCTGCCATTGCCATGGGCCAGCGCCTGATCGGTCAGACTCAGGGCATCGCGCATGCTGCCATCGGCCGCCTTGGCCAGGGCCAGCAGGGCACGCGGTTCGAACGGTTGAGCTTCCTGATCCAGCACCCACTCCAGCTGCTTGGCAATCTGGGTCTGATCCAGACTCTTGAGATGAAACTGCAAGCAACGGGAGAGAATGGTAATGGGCAGCTTCTGCGGATCCGTGGTGGCCAGCAGAAACTTCACATAGGGGGGCGGCTCTTCCAGGGTTTTGAGCAGAGCGTTGAAGCTGTGACGCGACAACATGTGCACCTCATCGATGAGATACACCTTGAAGCGGCCGCGGGCCGGGCGGTACTGCACGTTATCGAGCAGCTCGCGGGTATCTTCCACCTTGGTGCGGGAGGCGGCATCAATCTCCAGCAGATCGACAAAGTTGCCCTGATCGATCTCGCGGCAGGTGTCGCATACGCCGCACGGGTGACTGCTGATCCCCTGCTCGCAATTGAGACTCTTGGCCAGAATGCGGGCTATGGTGGTCTTGCCGACCCCTCGGGTACCGCTGAGCAGATAGGCATGATGCAACCTCCCCTGATCCAGGGCGTTGGTCAAGGCGGTCAGCACATGATGCTGGCCTACCACTTGTTCAAACGTATGGGGGCGCCATTTACGCGCCAGAACCTGATAGCTCATAAATCTCGATGCAGGGATAACAAGGCATTGAGGCAGAATGCTAACACAAATGGATGTTGGGCTGTATCGGCTATCGGCGAGGTCGGGAGGGATCGCTTGAATTTCAAACCGATGCCCGGACGGGCACCGGTTTCAAGACGCGCAACAGGCTGACGAGGCCTGCTTTGCATACTGGGGGATTATTATTCGCCGGCCAGTTCGACCAGTGAGACGACCTTGATGCCGGCCGCAGTCAGGCGGGCGTCACCACCCAGGGACGGCAGTGAGATGATGAAGGCCGCATCGGCCACCTCACCACCGGCACGGCGGATAAGCTTGACGGTCGCATCGACGGTGCCGCCGGTCGCCAGCAGATCGTCAACCACCAGCACCTTGTCGCCCGGTACTATGGCATCGGTGTGCAGTTGCAGGGTGTCGGTGCCGTACTCGAGGGCATAGGACTCTTCAATCACGGCGCGGGGCAGTTTGCCAGGCTTGCGCACAGGCACAAACCCCAAGCCCATGGCGAAGGCGACCGGCGCACCGAAGATAAAGCCGCGGGCTTCCGTACCGACGATCTTGGTGATCCCTTGATCACGATAATGCTCGGCCAGCAGATCGATGGTGGCCTTGAAGGCCTCCGCATTCTCTATCAGGCTGGTGATGTCACGAAACAGAATGCCCGGCTTCGGATAGTCGGGAATGGTCTTGATGCTCGCTTCGATAAATTTCAGGGTTTCCGGATTCATGGTTTGACCGTTTGTTTTTCGACCCAGATGGCCGTTTATCTCATCTTCCCGCCAGCGGGAAATAAAAAGGCCCATCACGCAACATGACAGGCCGACTCCATAGCATTATTGCCGCAATAGCTTAGGGACTTCACTTCTCCATTGCAACTGGCTCCAGTACTGGCAAACGTATTAACCAGGTGAGCAGGATCACCATTATGGCAATGAGCAGCAATCTGACCCACAGCAGAGGCACCACTGCCAGGGACACAGAGAAAGAGAGCAGGATAAAGACGACAGCGCGGCGGCGGGCATGGCGGCGAATGCCGCGGTGCAGCTGCCAGTCGACGATGGGCGGCCCGAACCAGGGGTGAGCCAGCAGCCAGCGGTGAAAGCGGGGAGAAGAACGGGCAAACAGCGCCGCCGCCAGCAACATGAAGGGAGTGGTTGGCAGCAGTGGCAGCACTATCCCGACAATGCCTGTCACGAAGGCCAACCAGCCCAACCCCATCAGACACCAACGTTTCATGGCCGCTCCTTTACAATGCACCTCTGCTTAGCCTAACAGAATTGGCCCAAAAGCCGACAACGTCGGCTATCTCCGCAGCAATCTGCGGCTCATCAGACTCAATGATGCTGCCAACGGCTATCGTCTCTGCAATCCCTTGCCTTCGGAACCGGTTATGCGCGTTATGATGTTCATCCCCTTGCGCTAGGTGGCTGATTCATCCCGACGTGTGGGCTGACGGCTGACAACGCCTCCCATTGCCTCTACAATCTGCCCTCTTTTTCTCCCCTTGCCTTCGGAACCGGTTATGCGCGTTATGATGTTCATCCCCTTGCACTAGGTGGATGATTCATCCCGACGTGTGGGCTGACGGCTGACAACACCGGCCATTGCCTCTACAATCTGCGCTCTTTTTTCTCCCCTTGTCTTCGGAAGCAGCTATGCGCGTTATTTTGGCCCCCATGCAGGGGGTGCTGGATCACCTGATGCGGGAGGTCCTCACCTCCGTCAACGATTACGACCTCTGCGTGAGCGAATTTATCCGTGTGGTCGATCAGCTGCTGCCTGCCAAGGTGTTTTATCGGATCGCACCCGAACTCAAGCAGGGCGGCAAGACCCGCGCCGGCACACCTGTGCGAGTACAACTGCTGGGGCAGCACCCTGAATGGCTGGCAGAAAATGCTGTGCGTGCCATCGAGCTCGGCTCACCGGGGGTCGATCTCAACTTTGGCTGCCCTGCCCCCACAGTGAACAAGAGCAAGGGAGGCGCCGTCTTGCTCAAGGAGCCCGAGGCCGTCTACCGTATCGTCAAGGCGGTACGTGAGGCGGTGCCCGCCCATCTGCCGGTCAGCGCCAAGATCCGCCTCGGTTACGATGACAAGGATCTCTACCTGGAGAATGCTCAGGCTGTCTATCAGGCCGGCGCCAACGAGCTGGCGGTACATGCCCGCACCAAGCGCGAAGGCTACAAGGCGCCGGCTCATTGGGAGTATGTGGACGCCATCCGCCGCGCCCTGCCCATTCCCGTCACTGCCAATGGCGAGATCTGGGATCACCAGGATGCCCTGACCTGCGCCAGTGTCTCCGGTTGCGACGCCCTCATGGTGGGCCGTGGCGCCATCTCCCTCCCCAATCTGGCCAACGTGATGAAGACCGGCTGCCCTCACATGAGCTGGGCAGCAGTGTTGCAGCTGATGGTGAATTACACGGAGCAGGATCTGGCGAGCGAGAAGGCGGATTACTATCCCAGCCGCATCAAACAGTGGTTCAGTTACCTCAAACGGGAATACCCGCAAGCCGACCTGTTGTTTCGTGATATCCGCCTGTTCAAGGAGACGGATCCCATTCGCGAGGCCCTGTTGCAAGCCACGAAAACTGTGATCTAACCGTCCTTTACTTGACGCATATCATCTTGATAATCCTGTCGCTTCCCTATACTGCCCTGGATTTGTAATTCGTCTGTTGGGGGCTAGTGTGTGTGAAATGACGCAAGCCCGGTTGGCCGTGTGGCGTGAACGCCTGCTGGCTGACTGGGCGCAAGTAAGAGGAGAGCTGATCGATCAGCTCAAAGCCTGCCGGCGTGACGAGTGGGCGGAAAAAGTGGATCACTGCGAGCGGGATCAGCTGGTTGACCTGACCAGTCGTCTCGATTTGCCCAAGGTGGAGCAGAGTGTGGCGAGCCTCAAGCGGATCGATGCGGCTCTCTGTCAAATGGATCTGGGCCTTTATGGTCTTTGCTCCGATTGCGAGGAGCCGCTCTCCATCGAGCAACTCGAGCAGGATCCGACCCTGCAACGCTGTCCGCGCTGCGAAACCCGTTATGACAAGGGGTTCCACGCTCACGAACTCTAAGGGATGCACATTCGTGCATCCTCTCTTCCCGACTGGTCAGGCTATCGCTTCTATCCAATAATCAACAACAACCGTGCTGAACAGGGATGTTTCCGTGTACAGAGTCTTGTTGTTATGGTGTTTGTGTTTCACCGCCTGGGCACAGGAGTCACTGAGCGTGGGCTGGTCAAGCTGGCACCCGTTCAGCTTTCGCGATGAACAACAGCAGTTGCAGGGGCTGGACATAGAACTGCTGGAGGCCATCTTCAACCGGGCCGACTTCGAAGCCCGCTATATCGAAATGCCCTGGGCCCGGACCCTGCGCGAGCTGGAGTTCGGCTCCCTCCAGATAACGATGACGGCCAACAAGACAGTTCAGCGGGAACAGTTTGCCCGCTTCTCCATCCCCTATCGCCATGAAAGCACAGTGCTGATCATCCGACGCCAGGACAAAGCACGCTGGCAAGGGGTCGACCAGCTATCCGAGCTGCTGCCTCTCACCCAATTCACCATAGGCGTGCTGCGCGACTTTGATTATGGGGCGGATTTTCGCACCTTCATGCAGGCACCCCAGGTGACGGACCGTCTGATCGTCAGGTTGCGGATGGAGCAATTGATCAAGCTGCTACTGGCGGGGCGCATTCAGGGGGTGGTCATGGATCCCATGGGCATGCAGGAGCTGGCCCTCGCGGGCATATCCCTCGATAAACTGACCACCTTGCTCGATATCCAGCAAAACCCCGTGCATTTGATGCTAAATCGCCGCACTACCACAGAGCCGCAGGTGCAGCGCCTCGATGAGGCCATACGGGCGCTGATGCAAAGCCCGCAATACGCCCAAATCCTTGCCCGTTATCACTACCCGCTACGCTGAGACCGATATAAAAAATGGGCCCAGCGGCCCATCTCTCTTTTGGTGTCTGTTATTGGGCCAGCAAATGACCCACCAGCTCATGACGCCACCCTTGCAGCAACATGGGCTTGTCGCTGCGGGCGCGCTCTTCATCGCTCATGCGCCAGCTCCAGGTGAAGTACTGGTGAATGATCTTCTTGCTCGCCACCAGTTCAGGCGGAATATTGCAGGCCTTGGCCTTCTCTTCCACCATCCCCTTGATGCGCTTGAGTTCAGCCTTGTACTGGGGATAATCCACCAGTCGGCGGATCGGCTCAGGCCAGCTATCCGGCTCGCTGCGCTGGGCCTGGGCCACTATGTCCAGCATCCGCTTGCCATGGATCTTGATTTCGATGGGGGCCAGACCCAATTCGTTGAGGTCGCGCAGGGAGGCCGGACGACGCTCGGCCACCTTGAACAGGTGCAGCTCCTTGACCACGAAGTTGAGAGCCAGATCCCGGCGCACCGCTTCCTGCTGACGCCAGGCAGCCAGCTCGCGCAGTATGGCCAGTTCGCGGCGCCCCAGTTGCCAGGCGTTGATAATGTCGAGATAGGCCTGTTGGGGATCGTTGCCCTGAGTTTTGCGAGCCGAGTGGTTCTGGCACTCCTGCTCGAACCAGGCGAATTTGCCGCTTTCGTGCAGTTTGGCCATCACCTTCTCGTAGAGGGGCATCAGGTAGAGCACATCGGCGGCTGCGTATTCGAGTTGACGTTCGGTGAGCGGGCGGGCGAGCCAGTCGGTACGCGCCTGATCCTTGACCAGTTCCACCCCGAGAAACTCCTTGGCCAGCGCACCAAAACCCACAGAGACACCATAGCCCAGGAAGGCCGTTGCCAGCTGGGTGTCGTGCATCTGATTGGGCAGGTGACCGGCTTCATGCTGGATCAGCTCAAGGTCTTCGCCGGAAGCGTGCAGTATGGCGATCTGCCCTGCCCGACCGAGCCGTTGCCAAAGGGGGGCGAGATCCAGGGTGAGTGGATCCAGCAACGCCAGATGCTCACCATCATAGATCTGGAACAGACCCAGCTGGGGGTAATAGGTGCGGGTACGAACGAATTCAGTATCGATGGCCAGGGGAACGTCGGCCAGGGAGGCGAGATACTGCTCCAGTTCGGCTTGCTGAGTGATAAGTTGATAGTGCATCGTTGCCTGCGCGTTGATCAGGGCCAAAAGAAAAAACCGTGGAATGACCCACGGTTTTGCATGACAGCGGCGGATCGCCCGTTATTGCTTGGCAATTTCCTCGTCGCGCAGCACGCGCCGCAGGATCTTGCCCACATTGGTCTTGGGAAGTTCGTCGCGAAATTCTACCAGTTTCGGCACCTTATAGGCAGTCAGATGTGTGCGGCAGTGGGCAATTATCTCGTCCTCCTGCAACTTTGCATCTTTCTTGACCACGAAGATCTTCACCAGCTCGCCGGATACCTTGTGCGGCACGCCGACCGCGGCCACTTCCAGCACCTTGGGATGGAGCGCCACCACGTCCTCGATCTCGTTCGGGTAGACGTTGAAACCCGAGACCAGGATCATGTCCTTCTTGCGATCAACAATCTTGAAAAAACCCTGCTCGTCACACACGGCGATATCACCGGTACAGAGCCAGCCATCCTGCATCACCTCGGCGGTGGCTTCCGGTCGCTGCCAGTAACCTACCATCACTTGCGGGCCGCGCACCTGCATCTCGCCCGGCTTGCCGAGCTCGGTGATCACCTGACCGGCGTCATCCACCAGCCGGATATCGGTAGAGCAGACCGGCAGACCGATGGAGCCGTTGTAATCGAGCAGATCGTAGGGGCAGACGCTCACCAGAGGGGAGCACTCGGTCAGCCCATAACCTTCCAGCAGCGGGGTATCGGTCAGCCCCTTCCACTGTTCGGCAACCGCCCGTTGCACCGCCATGCCCCCCCCTATGGTCAACTTGAGCTTGCCAAAATCCATCGACTGGAACTCGCCGTTGTTGACCAGGGCATTGAACAGGGTGTTGACCCCCGTGATGCAGGTGAAGGGGTATTTTCTGATCTCTTTGACAAAGCCCGGTATGTCGCGCGGGTTGCTGATAAGCAGGTTGTACCCGCCCAGGCGCATGAACAGCAGACAGTTCACCGTCAGGGCGAAGACGTGGTAGAGCGGCAGTGCCGTGACCACGAACTCCTTGCCACGCTCCAGCATGGGGCCGTAGACGCCAAGGCACTGCTCGACGTTGGCAATCATGTTGCGGTGGGTCAGCATGGCGCCCTTGGAGAGACCCGTGGTGCCGCCGGTATACTGCAGGAAGGCGAGATCGTCATTGGTGATCTCGGGCTTGATGTATTGCAGATAGCGCCCCTTGGCGAGGGCCTGGCGCATGGTGCTGGCATGGGGCAGGTTGTATTTTGGCACCAGCTTCTTGACGTATTTCACCACGAAGTTGACGAGCGTGCCCTTGGCCAGCCCCAGGTTGTCACCCATGCGGGTCAGGATGACGTGCTTGATCGGGGTGTCGTAGACCACTTTTTCCAATGTATGGGCAAAGTTGGAGACGATGACGATGGCCTTGGCGCCTGAGTCCTTGAGCTGATGTTCCAGCTCACGGGGGGTATAGAGGGGGTTGACGTTCACCACTATCATGCCGGCGCGCAGTATGCCGAACACGGCAATGGGATATTGCAGCAGGTTCGGCATCATGACAGCTACCCGATCACCCTGACTGAGCTTGAGCTCGTTTTGCAGGTAGGCGGCAAAGGCGCGGGACTGCTCTTCCAGCCGGCGGTAGGTGATGGTCTGCCCCATGTTGACGAAGGCAGGTTGATCGGCGAACTCGGTCACCGACTCTTCAAACATTTCGACCAGGGAGCTGTATTGGTCTGGATTGATCTCGGCGGGGACCCCTTCCGGATAACGCTTCAGCCAGACTTTTTCCACGAACTTCTCCTGCATAACTAGCACCTGTGCGCTCACTTTGTTGCCTCCGTCCCTGTTCACATCCATTTCAATTGGTTGTTTTAAGCTCATGCTCTAATGCCGCACATACTTACATAGGGCAACATCAATTAACAGCAAATTAACAACAGAAAATGTGAGGAGGAAGACAAACCTGGAATGATTCAAAGCCGGTGATTCTAACGAATTTGACAAAATTTTTCGATACAAACGGCGGTATCGGCCGAATTTTCCATATGAAAATGGTGGTTTCCCGCCAAAACGACCCTTTCTATCCGCTCGAATGCACCATGACGCAGCTGCCACTGCGCCAGCAGACTGGCAAAGCCCTGCTCACCCCGGATAAAGAGCACAGGACAACGGATGGCACGGATCAGCGCCTGGGCCTGGCCTTCGCTCATGCGTATCGGTGAGAGATCCCGCAGGCGGGGATCGCTGCGCCAATACCAGCGCCCTGCCCGTTCAACCAGCTGCCGTTCGCAGATAAGGCGGGCGGCCGATGGGGCTATATCCGCCACCTTGCAACGGGCCATTACCGCTTCGTCGATGGAGGCGAAACCATTGGGGGCTCGCTCGCGAGTACGGCTGCGATTCAAGATCGCTTTACGCAGTTGCTCCGGCACAGTGTCATCGGGCTGGGTCAGTGGTCCCAGCCCCTCCAGCATGATGAGTCGCTCAACCTGCTCGGGAAAGACACCGGCATAAGCAGAGGCGATCAGGGCACCGAGGGAGTGACCGAGCAGTATAAAACGGGACCAGCCTGCCGCCTGAACGATCTGGTAGAGATCATCGAGCCAGTCGACAAAAACATAAGGGGTAGCCTTGTGATCTGAATGACCATGACCCGGCAGATCGACACAGACCAGGTGAAAATCTGCCAGATAGGGTGCCAGAGACAGAAAGCTGGCGCCGTTGTCGAGCCAGCCGTGCAGCGCGATCAGCAGCGGCTTGCCCTGCTGACCAGGGGCCGGTTGTTCGTTCTCAAGCAAGGCCACCCGCCGACCATCGGCCAGGGTGACCATGTTTTCCTGCAGGGTGACAGTCATGAGCAACCTTAGCGGCGCAGCGGCCGTCTCGGCCAGAAGGGATCATAGAAGGGGTCGTAGAAGTAAGGGTCCATGTAGCGGATCTCCACCTCCTTCACCGGCGGCCACAGCTTGCTGGAGTTGGCATTGAGCACGGAGAAGCGATATTTGTGCTCGCCAATCTGGCTGTCTACCGGTTTGTCTATGGTACCCAGCACCGTCAGGCTGCGTCCCTTGGCGTAGAGGGTCGGATCGACAAATCCCTTCATGATGGCCAGAAATCGGCCCGGGCTCTGCTCGGTCTGCTCCGGCACGCCGTTGAACTTGAGCGGCAGATAGACCACCTCGACGACACTCTGATCCGCCTTGTTGTGTACCGCAGAAATGACCCCGCTCCAGCGGGCAGGCTTGCCTTCCTGACCAACCAAGCCGGGCTGATAAGCCACCAGCTGATTTGCGGGCTCATACGCCAGCTCCTTGGGTACCGAGCTGCATGCACCGAGCAGCAAGCCTGCCAACCCTATCACCATCGCACGCTTGATCATGTCACTCTCCTTTTTGGGATACAGATACCGGGCGCGTTACCAGCCCTGTGGGTATGCAGCAAGAGCACCATCAATGCCACGGCTCTTCGCCGTTATTCGCGGCCCGGCAGTTTTTTCCAGGTCACCTTGTCTCGCAAATAGACAGGCGTGGCCTGCTCCACCGGCACCGCCTCCCCCGCCAGCCAGGCGGCGCGTGCCAGCGGCAGCATGTCAACCGCGGCCGGGAAGCGCACCTGGCTCACCGCCAGCTCTGCAGCAAGATCAGCAAGGGCTTCGCCATAAGTTTCAAAACCGGTACCAACCCGGCTCCAGCTGCCAGCCAACTTGCCATGTGCCAGCGTACGATCAGCCACCAGAGTGAGCGGATCGCTCACCACTTCGTCACCTACCAGCTGCATGCGGCCATCCTTCAGCTCGTATTGACCGAAGTAAACCTCCCCCATGCGCGCATCGATGGCGGTCAACACCCGCTCGGCGCCCTCCAGCCGGCGAGCACCCTGCGCCATGGCAGCCAGTGTGGAGATGCCGATGAGCGGCACGCCAACGCCGAACGCCAGCCCCTGGGCCACGCTGATCCCGATCCGCACGCCGGTAAAGGAACCCGGGCCACGGCCGAAGGCGATGGCATCAAGCTCGCCCAGGGTTATCCCGGCATCGTCCAACACAGCCTGAACCATGGGCAAAATTTTACGGGTGTGATCCCGCGGCGCCTCTTCCCAGCGGGAGAACAGCGTGTCGCCCACCAGCAAGGCGGCGGAGCAGGCTTCGGTGGCGGTATCAACGGCCAGGATCTTCAACTCGTTCATGCTTTCCAATCTCTATAACATCAGTCAATTACATAACCGGCAAGTCCAGGACGAACTCACTGGCTGTTCAAATCAAGGTATTTTTTCAGCGCAATCCATTCAGGGCAGGCTGAAGAAGGTGCACCGGCAGGCTCACTCACAGCGATCGAAGAAATTACCCAGCGTCCCCAACGCCCGCGTACGGGGAATGGCTGGCAAACTCTTGATAAAGGTGGCGCCGTAGGGTTTGTTGACCATGCGTGGATCACAGATGACCAGCACGCCGTGATCACTGCGATCACGAATGAGCCGCCCGACCCCCTGTTTCAAGGCAATCACCGCCTTGGGCAGCTGTATATCGGCGAAGGGATCGCCCCCTTTGAGCTTGCAGTCATCGACCCGCGCCTTGAGCAAGGGATCATCCGGACTGGCAAACGGCAGCTTGTCGATGATAACACACGACAACGCAGCCCCTCGCACGTCTATCCCCTCCCAGAAACTGCTGGTGGCCACCAGCACGGCGCGGCCATTCTCCACGAACTCCTTGAGCAGTCGCTGCTTGTTATCCTCCCCCTGCAGCAAGACGGTGCGGCCAATTTCACGGCGCAGCACCTCGGCCACCTGACGCATCACCTGATGGCTGGTGCAAAGGAAAAAACAGCCCCCCGGCGTCTTGTTGATAAGGGGGATCATCAACTGGGCCAGCTGTTCGCCCCGCCCGAAGGCATTGGGCTCGGGCAGAAAACGGGGCACACACAGCCGCGCCTGCTCGGCGTAGTCAAACGGGCTGTCGAGAATAAGCTCGGCGCTGCCGGCCAGTCCCAGCTCGGCTTTGAAGTGATCGAAGCGCATATCCACCGTCAAGGTGGCAGAGGTAAAGATCCAGGCCACCTCGGGACGCAGCACCTCGGCGCCAAACCGCTCTGCCACCGACAGCGGGGTGATATTGAGGGAAAAGTGAAGCCGCGAGCAGTCATACCAGTAGGAGAAACCGGTCTGGTTGATAGCCAGCACCTCCCCCAAGCGGGTGCGCAGTTCACAGATCCGCTCGAAGGCATGATCCAGCTGCTCACCACGCCCCAGCGCCAGTTTAAGCACCTCGTAACAGAGCCCGAGGGCATCATTGAGGCGGGCCAGTGCCTGGGCCCAGAGCGGATGGCGCAACATGTCGCGGGTATTGCCGCGCCCGCCATCTACCCCGAAGGCAAGACGCAAATCCTGACTGGCGATGGAGAGCCGGTCCGCCGCCTTGCCAAGCTGCCCCATGTCGTGAGCCTCGGCCCGATAGGCCAGCTGCATATCCTGCGCCAGATCCTGGATGGTGCGGCTGCCCACCGACTTGCCGAAGTAGTTGGTGGCGATCTCCGGCAGCTGGTGCGCTTCGTCGAACACATACACCTGTGCTTCGGGCACCAACTCGCCAAATCCCGTGTCTTTCACCGCCATATCGGCGAAGAAGAGGTGATGATTGATCACCACTACCTGGGCATCCATGGCGCGGCGACGGGCCACCACCAAATGGCAGTCGTCGTAATAGGGGCAGTCGCGGCCGAGGCAGTTGTCGTTGGTGCTGGTGACGTGGGCGAGGATCTCGGCGTTCTCCTGCAATCCCGGAATGTCGCCCACATCGCCATTGTCGGTGGCAGTAGACCAGGATTTGACCTTCACCAGGTCATTGAGGATGTCAGGCTTTTGCAGATGGGATTCGCTCAAGAGCCGGTTCATCCGCTCTATGCACAGATAGTTGCTGCGCCCCTTGAGCAGGGCCACTGGCGGAGTGTAGGAGAGCGCGCCAGTAATGGTCGGGAGATCCCGGTAGAAGAGTTGCTCTTGCAGGTTCTTGGATCCGGTGCTGATCACCACCCGCTTGCCGGATTCCAGCGCAGGCACCAGATAGGCGTAAGTCTTGCCGGTGCCCGTGCCCGCCTCCACCAGCAGGCGGCCACCACTCTTGATGGCGCTGGAAACAGCCTCGGCCATGGCCAGCTGCGGGGCGCGGGCAACAAAGCCGTCGATGTGGCTGGCCAGAGGGCCATCTGGCTTGAACAGGGTCTGGATGGTCAAAGGGGCGTCCCGCTGCAAAAGCGGGCATTATGCCAAAAGCGTGGCGAAAGCGGGACTGATAATGCGTTCAGACGAAGAGATCGATCTGATGGTCGGGGTCCGGCTTGTGATCATCCTCTTCAACCTTTGGCTGATCACGCTTGGCATTGGGATACGCTTGCTGGCGCTGCTGGGATTCGCCGTTGTCCGTACTGGTCTTGCGCAACTGGTGTTTCTTGCTGATCTGGGTCACTTCCCGCTTGATGTCGTCAGGATTCGGGGCAGCAGGCGCTCTGGGCAAAATGGGGAATAACAGGTCCTGGCTTGGCATGATCTCGACTCCTCTGGGGCATCTTGTCTAGTTATCGACCAGAAAACCGTTTTCTTCACTTTAATCGATGAAATCACAATTTCGGGTTGCTTTTTCTGTCAAGGAAGGTAGTTTAAATCGGGCGTCAACTACGACATCTTCTTTGTAAAGGATTGATTACATGAAGTTCACCCTGCTGAAGACTCATCACCACCATCATCATCCCGACTAGTCTTTCAGGAGGTTGACTGCTGGAAGACACTTAACTGGTGACTTCCAAAAGGACCGCAAGATTCATAAACCCTCGGAAGCACATACTTCCGAGGGTTTTTTCGTTTTTGACTAGAAGGAAATCGAGCAAATGGAAACACAACGCCTGCGTATCGCCATGCAAAAGTCCGGTCGTCTAAGCCAGGACTCCCAAGCCCTGTTCAAGAGCTGCGGCCTCAAGATAAACCTGCGGGAGCAGCGCCTCATTGCCCATGTGGAAAACATGCCCATCGACATATTGCGGGTGCGTGATGACGACATCCCCGGTCTGGTGATGGAAGGGGTGGTCGACCTTGGCATCATAGGTGAAAACGTGCTGGAGGAAGCGCAGCTCATTCGCGCCTCCCAGGGACTGCCTGCACAAGTGAAAACCCTCAAGCAGCTGGATTTCGGGGGTTGCCGTCTGTCGCTGGCAGTACCGGACGATGTGGCCTACACAGGGCCCGAAAGTCTGGCAGGCAAACGCATTGCCACCTCTTACCCGGGTCTGCTCAAACGCTTCTTCGACGAGAAAGGGCTCAATTTCAAGAGCGTCATGCTGGGCGGCTCGGTGGAAGTGGCGCCGCGCGCGGGTCTGGCCGATGCCATCTGCGATCTGGTCTCCACCGGTGCCACACTGGAAGCCAATGGTCTCAAAGAGGTGGAGGTGATCTACCGCTCCAAGGCGGTGTTGGTGCAGGCCCCCAACCCCTTGAATGAGGCCCAACAGAAGCTCATCGACAAGTTGCTGCCCCGCATCCAGGGGATGCAGCAGGCCCGCGAGAGCAAGTACATCATGCTGCACGCCCCGAAAGACAAGCTCGATGCCATCACGGATCTGCTGCCGGGCGCCGAGCGCCCCACCATAATGCAGCTGGCCGGTGACACCAATCAGGTGGCCCTGCACGTGGTATCCAGCGAGACCCTGTTCTGGGAGACCATGGAGCAGCTCAAGGCCCTGGGTGCCAGCTCCATTCTGGTGCTGCCCATCGAAAAAATGATGGAATAAGGAAGGGACATCATGCAGACCCTGATCTGGAAAACCCTCTCCCCTGCCCAGCAGGCCGACGTGCTGACCCGCCCTGCCCTCAATGACGAGGCCGATATCGGCGCAGTGGTAAAGGAGATCATCGCAGCCGTCCGCAGCCGTGGCGACGAGGCCCTGCGCGAGCTGAGCCTGCGCTTCGAGCGCGCCCCCCGTGAACAGCTGCGGGTCAGCGAGACCGAAATCGAGGCCGCCTGCGGGCGTCTGGATGACGACATCAAAGACGCCATCAAGGCTGCCATTGCCAATATTCGCACCTTCCATGCAGCGCAAGCACAACCAGTGGTGCGGGTAGAGACCCAACCCGGGGTGGTGTGCGAGCTGCGCACCCAACCCATCAGCCGGGTCGGTCTCTATGTGCCTGGGGGCAGCGCGCCACTCCCCTCCACCGTCATGATGCTGGCCATTCCGGCAGGCCTGGCCGGTTGCCGTGAAGTGGTGCTCTGCACCCCGTCCCCCGCCAGCGACGAGATACTGTTTGCCGCCCGCGCCTGCGGGGTCGAGAAGGTATTCGCCATCGGCGGTGCTCAGGCCATCGCCGCCATGGCTTATGGCACGCAGACGATCCCCAAGGTGGACAAGATCTTCGGCCCGGGCAACGCCTACGTGACCGAGGCCAAGGGGCAGGTTTCCCGCGACTGGCGCGGTGCCGCCATCGATATGCCCGCCGGCCCCTCCGAGGTGCTGGTGATTGCCGACGAGAGCGCCAACCCCGCCTTCGTGGCGGCAGATTTACTTTCTCAGGCCGAGCACGGCCCCGACAGCCAGGTGGTGCTGGTCACCACATCGCCGCTGCTGGCCGATGCTATTGCGGGCGAGATCAAGCGCCAGTTGGCCCAACTCAGCCGCCGCGAGATCGCCGCCAAGGCGCTGGGTTCAAGCCTGGTGATCCTTTGCGACACACTGGATGAGGCCTGCGCCATCTCCAATGCCTACGCCCCGGAGCACCTGATCGTGCAGACCCAAGCACCCCGCGAGCTGCTGGACCAGCTCGAGAACGCCGGTTCCATCTTTCTGGGCCAATGGACGCCGGAGTCGGTGGGGGATTATGCCAGCGGCACCAACCACACCCTGCCCACCTACGGCTATGCCCGCACCTGCTCCAGCCTTGGCCTCGCCGATTATCAGCGCCGCTACACGGTGCAGGAGCTGAGTGAGCGCGGTATTCAGGGCCTTGGCCCTATCGTCGAGCGCATTGCTCAGGCCGAGGGGCTCGATGGACACAAAAATGCCGTGACGCTGAGATTGAATGCACTGCAAAAGGAGCGGACATGAATAACACCGCACCAAGGGGGCTCGATGCCCACAAAAACGCCGTCACCCTCAGGTTGAACGCACTTTCCGTCGATTTACAGCAAAAAGCACAGCAGAAGGATTTGTCATGAGCATCGCCAATCTGGCGCGCCGCGTGGTGCGGGCCCTCACCCCCTATCAATCAGCTCGCCGCATCGGCGGCAAGGGCCATGTCTGGCTCAATGCCAACGAGGCGCCGCAGGCCTATCCCTTCACCATCGAGGGAAATCGTCTCAACCGCTATCCCGAGTGCCAACCGGCCGAGGTAGTCAACGGCTACGCCGCCTATGCGGGGGTCAACCCCGACCAGGTGCTGGTCAGCCGTGGCGCCGACGAGGCCATCGAGCTTCTGATCCGCACCTTCTGTGAAGCAGGTGAAGATCAGATCCTCATCTGCCCGCCTACCTACGGCATGTACGCCATCAGTGCCGAGACCTGTGGCGTTGGCATAGTCGAGCAGCCGCTTACCGCCTGCCGTCAGCCGGACTGGCCCGCCATCGCTGACCGTCTGTCTGATGTGAAGCTGGTGTTCCTATGCTCCCCCAACAACCCCACAGGGGATCTGGTGGGCCGAGACGGCCTCATCACCCTGCTGGAGAAAGCACGCAATCGCGCCATTATCGTGGTGGATGAGGCCTACATCGAATTTTGCCCCAAGGCGTCCGTGGTGGACTTGCTGGCCCGCTTCCCCAATCTGGTGGTGACTCGCACCCTCTCCAAGGCCTTTGCCCTGGCCGGGATCCGCTGCGGCTTTACGCTGGCAAGCCCCGAAGTGATCGCCATGCTGGCCAAGGTGATTGCCCCCTATCCCATCCCGGATCCCATCGCCCAGATAGCGGCGCAGGCGCTCTCCCCCATGGGGCTGGAGCTGATGCAGGAGCGGGTCGCCGAGCTCAACAAGCAGAAGGCGCTTATCAAGACAGCGCTGACAGCGCTGCCTTGTGTGAGAGAAGTATTCGAGGACAAGGGCAACTTCATTCTGGTGCGCTTCGTTGACAGCGCGGCCGTGTTTGCCGCCATGAAAGCTGCCGGCATCATATTGCGGGATTTTTCCACCAAACCGGGCCTTGAAAACAGCATTCGCATTACCATCGGCTATCAGAACGAAATGGATGCCGTGCTTGCAGTCCTGCGTGATCAGCCAGTCAGTTTATAAGGATGTAATTTATGAAGACCCCGTTTTTGTTTATCGACCGCGACGGCACCCTGATCGAGGAGCCGGTGACCGACAAGCAGGTGGACAGCCTCGCCAAGCTGCGCTTCGAGCCCATGGTGATACCAGTACTGCGCGAGCTGCAGGCTGCCGGTTACGTGCTGGTGATGGTGACCAACCAGGATGGACTGGGCACCGCCAGCCTGCCGCTGGAGAACTTCCAGCCCCCTCACGACCTGATGATGCATCTCTTTGAATCCCAAGGGGTGAACTGGGAGCAGGTGCTGATCTGCCCGCACTTCCCCACTGACGGCTGCAGCTGCCGCAAGCCCCACCTCGGGCTGGTGAAGGAGTATCTCGCCTCGGGTCGCATCGATTTTGCCAACTCCTTCGTGATTGGCGATCGCCAGACCGATCTGCAGCTTGCCGAGAACATGGGCATTGGCGGCATTCGCTACCACCCGCAGGATCACAACTGGCTCACCATTCGTGATCAGCTGCTATCCAAGGGGCGCGTGGCCGAAGTTGAACGCTACACCAAGGAGACCCGCATCCAGGTAGCCGTTGATTTGGATAAAAGTGGCGGCAACCAGATCGCCACCGGCATCGGCTTTTTTGATCACATGCTGGATCAGATAGCGACCCACGCCGGTTTCAGGCTCAAGCTGAACGTCAGCGGTGATCTGCACATCGACGATCACCACACGGTGGAAGATGTGGGACTGGCGCTGGGTCAGGCCATGCGCCAGGCCCTTGGCAACAAGCGCGGCATAGGCCGTTTCGGCTTCGTGCTGGCGATGGACGAGGTGCAGGCGGTGATCGACGCACGTCCCCTCACCGAGCAGGAGGTGAGTACGGCACTGGATCTCAGCGGTCGCCCCTACTTCGTGTTTGTCTGCCCGAGCGGCTTTGGCCGCGACAGCGTGGGCGAAATGGCCACCGAAATGGTGCCCCACTTCTTCCGCTCCTTGTCGGATGCCATGGCCATCACCCTGCAGATGAAGGTGGGCAGCGGCAACACCCACCACCAGGTGGAAGCACTGTTCAAGGGCTTTGGCCGCGCCCTGCGTCAGGCCATCCGGGTGGAAGGGAGTGAACTCCCCTCCAGCAAAGGGGTATTGTGATGGATATGAGCAAGCAGAAGCGGGTCATTATCGGCACAGCCGTGATGGTGCAAGTCTCGCCAATCGACATAGGTAAGGCACGATGAACAATCAGAAACTGGTCATCATCGACACCGGCTGCGCGAATCTGGCCTCGGTCAGAATGGCGTTCGAGCGCCTCGGCGTGCAGCCGCTGGTATCCAGCAAGGCGGCCGATATCGAGCAGGCTGACAAGCTGATCCTGCCCGGCGTCGGCACGGCGGTGGCCGCCATGAAGAACCTCAACGAACGGGGGCTGGTGCCCCTTATTCGCGCCGCCACACAGCCGCTGCTGGGCTTTTGCCTCGGCATGCAGATGCTGGCGGAAGCCTCCGAAGAGAGCATGATGACTGATGGCAGTGAAGGCCAGCTCATCGACTGCCTTGGCATAGTGCCTGGCAGGATCCGGCTGATGGAGGTGGGCAATTTGCGCCTGCCCCATATGGGCTGGAACCAGATTGAGCATGACGAGACCCATCCTCTGCTCAAGGGGATCCCGAGCGGCAGCTACTTCTACTTCGTGCACTCCTATGCGCTGGAGGTAACCGAAGCGACGCTGGCGACCTGCGACTACGGCCAGCCGTTTACCGCCATCGTCGGTGGGGTTGCAGAGCACAGCAACTTCTTCGGCGCCCAATTCCACCCGGAGCGCTCAGGCGCAGCCGGTGCCCGTTTGCTGCAAAATTTTCTGGAGCTATGACTAGCATGATCATTCCCGCAATTGACCTTATCAACGGTCAGGTAGTTCGTCTCTATCAGGGGGACTACGACCAGAAGACCGAATACAGCAGCAGCCCGCAGGCCCGCTTCGACGAATATGTCTCCCAGGGGGCGGTGCAGCTCCATCTGGTGGATCTGGACGGTGCCAAGGATGCCAAGGCGCGCCAGCTGCCCCTGCTGACCCAACTGCTGTCAGCCACCGAAGCGCCAGTGCAGGTCGGCGGCGGCGTGCGCACCGAGCAGGATGTGGCAGACCTATTGGCCGCAGGTGCCAGCCGGGTGGTGATAGGCTCCACCGCCGTCAAGTCCCCGGATCTGGTAGCAAGCTGGATGGAAAAATATGGCCCCGAGCAGATAGTGCTGGCGCTGGACGTCAATATCGATGCACAAGGCAATCGCCATATCGCGGTGGCAGGCTGGCAAGAGAACAGCGGCGTGACCATAGAGGCGCTGATCGAGCGTTTCCTCCCTGCCGGCCTCAAGCATGTGCTCTGCACCGACATCAGCCGCGACGGCACCCTTTCCGGCACCAACGTCGAGCTCTATCGGGATCTCTGTGCCCGCTACCCGAGCGTGGGCTTCCAGGCCTCCGGCGGTATCGGTGGCATTGCGGATATAGAGGCGCTCAAGGGCACAGGGGTCAAGGGGATCATCCTCGGTCGCGCCCTGCTGGAGGGCAAGTTCTCGGTGGGCGATGCCATCGCCTGCTGGGCCAATGGCACGCAAGGCTGACGGCCTGGCCAGCAGGCATGACAGCACAGAGGTTGGACAAACGCCTCTCCATCAAGGGGTAGGTCGAGGTAAGTCCTTATTACTCGGTAACAATTGACTCTATACTCGACTGATTGAAACAAGTCATGGAGGACTTATGTTCACATCTCACGCCGCCACCATACTGATCGTCGATGACTCGCCCGAGAATTTGATGGTGCTGACCGACCTGCTCTCGCCCACCTACCGGGTGCTGGCAGCCCAAAGCGGAGAGAAGTGCCTGCGGATTGCCACTGGCAAGACACTGCCAGATCTCATTCTGCTGGATGTGATGATGCCGGGCATGGATGGTTATGAAGTGCTCAAACAGCTGCGTACAAACCCTGAAACCAGCCGCATCCCTGTGGTGCTGCTCACCGCCCTCGCCGACAGCCAGAGTGAAGAGTACGGACTGTCTCTGGGAGCGGCCGACTACATTACCAAGCCCATCAAGCCGGCCATTGTTCAGGCACGGGTACGCACCCAGCTGGAGGCCAAACAGGCCCGCGACGGCCTGCAGAGCCAGAATACGGCGCTGGAGGCCGAAGTGGCGCGGCGGATGACAGAGAACGATCTGATCCAGCAGGTTTCCATCCGCGCCCTTGCTCACCTGGCGGAGATTCGGGATCCCGAAACCGGCAATCACATCTTGCGCACCCAGGGCTACGTTCGACTGCTGGCCAATGCCCTCGCCAGCCACCCCCGCTTTATCGATACCCTGACCCCCCGCTACATCGATCTGCTGAGCCGCTCCGCCCCCTTGCACGACATTGGCAAGGTGGGTATTCCCGACCATGTGCTGCTCAAGCCCGCCAAGCTGACAGTAGAGGAGTGGGAGGTCATGCGTACCCACGCCAAACTCGGTAGCGATGCCATCGAGGAGGCCGAACGGGATATAGAACAACCACTGGCGTTTCTCACTCTGGCCAAGGAGATCGCCCACTGGCACCACGAAAAGTGGGATGGCAGTGGCTATCCTGACGGCCTGCGTGGTGATGAAATTCCTCTCTCGGCCCGCTTGATGGCGTTGGCCGATGTGTTTGATGCCCTCATCAATGTACGGGTTTACAAGGCCGCCATGCCCTATGACGAGGCGAGAGCCCTGATCCTCAGTGGCACAGGCCAGCATTTCGATCCGGACGTGGTGACGGCATTTGACAACCATTTCGACCAGTTCGTTGCCATCGCCGAGCGCTACACGGATGAAAACGAGGCTCCGCATGGCTGATCAGCCGCCACTCACCCGAGCCTATGTTCTCAATATCGTCCTCACCTATGCTGCCGTGGCGAGCCTGTGGATCCTGCTCTCCGACAAGGCGGTGGAGTGGCTGTTCAGCACACCCAACCAGTTCGCGCTGGCCAGCACCATCAAGGGCTGGCTGTTTATCCTCATCACGGCGCTCATGCTCTATACCATGCTGCGCCGCCGTATCGACATGCCGACGGTCACCGCAGCGCCCTCCCGTCGTCAACTGCTGCCCTTTATCCTGATCAACGGTCTGATCCTGGCGCTGACAGGCATGGCCATCGCCCAGAATATCAGCCACACCCAGGACAAGGAGGTGGCCCGGATCGAGGCGATTGCCGATCTCAAGAGCAAACGCATCACCGAATGGCTCAAGGCCCGTGAACGGGATACTCATCTTCTGGCCGAAAACACCCTCTACACCGGGCTATATCGCCAGAGAGATGACGCCCTCCAGAGTAATGGCCGTGAACAGCTGATGGCCCAGCTGGTCGAGTTCATCTCCATCAGGGGCTTCAGTGCAGCGACCCTGTTCAGCCCGGCAGGAAAAACGCTATGGCAGACATCTGGCGCGGGCAGCTTGAATTCAAGGCTGCGTCATGCCTTTACCAAGGTAAAGGCAGGCCATGTCATGCGAGTGGGCCCCTACCTCGATGAGCAGGGTCAATCCAGACTCGACTTCATCGCCCCACTGCCCATCAAAGGAGCCCCTTCCCCCTTCATAGTGCTGCAGATCACCTCAAGCAATTGGCTCAACAATATTCTCAAGCAGTGGCCGATCCCGGACAGCAGTGGTGAAGCCCTGCTGTTTCGCAAGCAGGGTGATCAGGTGCAGTTTCTCAATGACGTGCGCTACCGCCCCGCCACGGCCCTCACCCTGCAGATCCCCATCAGCAACGGCACTTTGCTGGCAGCCCAGTTTCTCAATGGCGGCGCCCGTGAAGGTCACCAGCAGGTGTTCTTTGGCAAGGATTACCGCGGTATCGAGGTCTTTGGCACCGTACACACCGTCATGGGCACCGACTGGTATCTGCTGGCCAAAATAGACAAGGCGGAGCTCAACCAGGCAGCCTTCAGGGAGAGCGTCTGGATCGGGCTCATCGGCCTGCTGGTGCTGTTCATTGCCAATACGGGCATCATATTGCTGCGCCAGCATACCCAGCTCTATATGGCCGAGCAGATCCGGCTATCCCAGGCGGGCCGCCTGCAGGCGCTGCAACTGCTCTCCGCCATTGCTGACAGCTCGGAAGATGCCATCTTCGCCAAGGACATGGAGGGCAAGTACATCCTCTTCAACCGCGCCGCCAGCCAGTTCGTCGGCAAGTCAGCCGCCGAGATGCTGGGCCAGGATGATCAGGCCATTTTCCCCCCTGATCAGGCACGCATGCTGATGGAGCTGGGCCAGCAAGTCATTGCCAATAACAAGGTGCAGACCCAGGAAGAACATCTGACCCTGCCCTGTGGTGAACGGGTGTTTCTCGCCACCAAGGGACCCTTGCAGGACAACGACGGCCAGGTGATCGGCATCTTCGGGATCTCCCGCGATATCACGGACTTCAAGCGGGCAGAAGCCGGATTGCGGGAACGGGAAGGGCTGTTTCGCGCTCTGGTCGAGCAATCCCTCGCCGGCATCTACATCATCCAGCAGGGCCAGCTCTGTTACATCAACCCGGGCTTCGCCCGTCTGTTCGGCCACAGCTCAACCGCCACCTTGCTGAAGGTGGGCACCCTGCATGGGCTGGCCAGCCCGAAAGACAGCGCCAGGGTCGCGGAACAGTTGCAGCGCAGCGAAGAAGAGGACACTGAGATACACACTCGCTTCACCGCCTTGCACCATGACCATCAGAACATAGAGGTAGAGCTGTACGGGCGGCGCGTCGATTATCGCGGCAAGCCTGCAGTACTGGGTCTGTTGCTGGACGTCACCGAGCGGGAACAGGTCGAACAGGCCCTGACCCGTCAGGCCGCTGAGCTACGTCAGCAAAACAACGAGCTGGAACGGTTCAACAAGGTGATGGTGGACAGGGAGCTGGCCATGCTGGCCCTCAAGCACCAGATCAATACGCTGTCGGTCCAGCTGGGACAACAGCCGCCTTATCCTCAGGCCCCCACTCCGCCGGAGGAACTCCTATGATGAGCTGGTCTCAGCTGTTGCATATCCGCCAGCCATGGCAGCAATGGGGGGCTTGCCTGCTGGCCGTTCTGCTGCCCATCCTCATGTTGCAGATCCGGGTACAGCTGCCCATCGCCTTTGGCGAACGGCCGCTGCTGGTGCTCTTCATGCTGCCCATCATAGTCTGCGCTCTGCTCGGTGGCTTGCTGCCCGGCCTGCTCAGCACGCTCGTCACCACCTATTTCATACTGCCCCCGATCCATTCAATGACCATTGCCGCCGGTCAGGATCTGGTGCAGTGGGGGATACTGATCGCCAACGGCATCCTCATCAGCCTGCTCAGCGCCGCCATGCACCGCTCTCGCGCACGGGAGGTTCAACGCTGGCAGGAATTGATGAGCACTCAATCCCGTCTGCAACGGAGCGAAACCCGCTTTCAGGCCACCTTTGAGCAGGCGGCTGTCGGCATCGCCCTGGTCGCCCCCGACGGCAACTGGTTAAGGGTCAACCAGCGACTGTGCGACATGGTGGGTTATCAGGCTGACGAGTTGATGGGCATGAGCTTTCAGCAGATCACGCACCCGGACGATCTCTTTATCGATCAAACTTTCGTTGCCCAGATGCTGGCAGGGGAACGGCCTCACTACACCCTGGAGAAACGCTATCTGCGCAAGAATGGTGAGGTGCTCTGGATCACCCTCACCGTGGCGCTGGTCAGGGATGACCAGGGCAAACCCGACTATTTCATCTCGATCATCGAGGACAATCAGCAACGCAAGGAGACAGAGGCAGCCTTGCGTCGCAACGAGGTGATACTGCATGAATCCCAGCACCTGGCCAAGATCGGCAACTGGCGCTGGCACATCGCCAACAACAGCCATTTCTGGTCGCCGGAGATCTACCGCATCTATGGCCGTGACCCGGGCTTGCCCCCTGCCGTCTATCCCGAAGTGAAAAAGTACTTTACCCAGGAGGGGTGGCGCGCCATCGCCCAGGCCGTGGAGCATTGCCTGCAAAACGGCCAGCCCTACGAGTGCGATGCGGAGGTGCTCCACGAACAGGGTGACCCTGTCTGGGTCATCGCCCGTGGCGCCGCCTTGCGCGACAGCAGTGGGGCCATCGTCGAGCTCTATGGCACTGTGCAGGACATCACCGAGCGCAAGCTGGCCGAACAGCAACTGCTGCACAATCAGCAGGTGGCGCTCGATACCCAGCGCCGCGCCCGGCTGGCGGCACTGAATCTGATGGACGATGCCATCAGCGCCCGTATTCGCGCCGAAACCACCAGCACTGCCTTGCGCGACAGCGAGCAACGCCTGTTGATGGCCCAGGAAGGGGCCCACGTCGGTATCTGGGAGTGGGACATACTCAGTGGCCGCCTCTTCTTCTCCCCCGAATGTGCCCGCCTCTATGGCCGCAGCGTGGAGCAACTCTGCGAATTTCACATCTGGCAAGGCTGCCTGCACCCGGACGACAGGGCACGCATCGACCAGCTGCTGTCCGAGCTGCCACACACAGGCACACCGCTCGATATCGAGTTTCGCATCTTGCTGCCCACTGGCGAGGTACGCTGGCTGGTGAGCAAGGGCAGCGTCTATCGGGATGCCCAGCAGCGCCCGGTGCGCCTGCTCGGCATCAATCTGGACATCACGGAGCGCAAGCAGGCAGAGCAGCAATTGCGCCAGCTGTCACTGGCACTGGAACAGAGCCCGGACGGCGTCTTCATCACCGATATCCAGGGGCGTATCGAATACGTCAACGTCGCCTTCCTCGCCGCCAGCGGGTATCAGCAACACGAGGTGATTGGCCAGACCCCCACCCTGTTGCGTTCGGGCCTCACCCCCAAGGCCACCTACATCACGCTGTGGGATGCGATTCATCAGGGACAGCGCTGGCATGGGGAGTTCATCAACCGGCGCAAGGATGGCTCACACTACCAGGTGCTGGCCACCGTCTCCCCCATCCGTCAGGAGAACGGCGAGGTCACCCACTATGTGACGGTACAAGCCGATATCACGGAGAAAAAGCAGCTCGGCGAGGAGCTGGATCAATACCGCTACCACCTGGAGGAGATGGTCAACGAGCGTACCCTGCAACTGGCCCAGGCCCACCAAAGGGCGGAGAGCGCCAACCGGGCCAAGAGTGCCTTCCTCGCCAACATGAGCCACGAGATCCGCACCCCCATGAATGCCATTCTGGGGCTGACCTATCTGCTCAAGCGCGATACACCGGATCACACCCAGCACGATCGGTTGGAAAAGATCGACAATGCCGCCCAGCACCTGCTCACCATCATCAACGACATTCTGGACCTTTCCAAAATCGATGCGGGCAAGATGGTACTGGAGCAGGGCGACTTCTCCCTCACTGCCATGCTGGACAACGTCAGTGCCCTGATGAGCGAACAGGCCCGCGCCAAGGGGCTCACCATCATTGTCGATATCGGGGATTCCCCCGCCTGGGTCCATGGCGATATCACCCGACTGCGTCAGGCACTGCTCAACTATGCGGCCAACGCCATCAAGTTCACCGAGCAGGGCTCCGTCACCTTGCGGGTAAGGGTCGAACGGCCACTCTCCAATGGGTATCTGCTGCGCTTCGAGGTGGAAGACACGGGTATCGGCATCAGCCCGGAGCAGCGCGAGAAACTGTTCCAGGCCTTTGAGCAGGCCGACGCCTCTACCACCCGAAAATACGGCGGCACCGGGCTGGGCCTCGCAATCACCAGTCGGCTTGCCACCCTGATGGGGGGAGAAGTCGGCGTGGAGAGCACCCAGGGCAAAGGCAGCTGCTTCTGGTTCACCGCCCTGCTTTCACTGGGCCAGGGCGAACCGCAGCAAGCAGGACAGCTCGAACAGGCTGTGCAGCAGGCGCTCTTTTTCTCCAACCATGCCAGGGTGCTGCTGGTGGAGGACAATGCCATCAACCGCGAGGTGGTACTGGAGCTGCTCAACAACAGCGGCCTCATCATCGAAACTGCCGTCAATGGCCAGGAAGCGCTGGAGAGAGTCAGTCAGCATCCCTTCGATCTCATCCTGATGGACATACAGATGCCGCTGATGGATGGCTACACTGCCACTCGCGCCATCCGCACCCTGCCGGGTTGGGAGCAGACGCCTATCCTGGCGCTGACGGCCAGCGCCTTTGAAGAGGACAGAAAGGCGTGCAAGGCTGCGGGCATGAACGACTTCATCGCGAAACCCGTCACCCCGGCCAAGCTGTTCGAGGCGCTGCAACAATGGTTGCCCACCAGCACACCCGTACAGCCCAAATACCAGCGCCGGGCCAGCGACACCCTGATCGCCCCCCTCGTCCGGTTGCAAAACCTGCCGGGACTGGATCTACAACAGGGGTTGGCCACGCTGCAGGGCAACCAGACCAAATACGTCGCCCTGTTGCGCCATTTCGCCAGCGAGCACAGCCAGGACATGGCACTGCTGACCAGCCATCTGCAAGCAGGCGATCAGACCAGTGCCACCCGACTGGCTCACACACTGCGGGGTGTCGCCAGCACACTGGGATTGGTGAGTCTGGCAGAGCAGAGCCTGCAACTGGAGCAAGCTCTCTCTGGAGATGGCAGTAAGCTGACCGACCAGATGTCCGCCATTACCGAGGTGCTTGCCACCCTGCTCGAACAACTGGGGGAGGAAGATCCTGCCCCCGCAACCATGCCAGCCCCCCTCACCAGCCATTGGCAGCAGCAGTTGCTGCGCCAGATTGAGGGCCTGCTGCTGCAAAGCGACACCGCTGCCATCCCCTTGTTCGAACAATATGCCGGCCCCCTGCTCATCAGTCTTGGGCCCAAAGGGGACACGCTGGCGCGGCAGCTGAAAATGTTCGACTTTGACGGTGCCCTCATCACCATCCGCAGCCTGCAAGCAGAAGAGGGGCACTCACCGGTAGCCCCCGATGCATCAACTCGGCATCAGGGGGCGACGAATCAAGATAAAGGGTTGAATCACTGAATAAAGTCATGCATATAGTGTTGGTTCCCCTGTCGAACACGTTCCCTTGCGGCCACGTTTTCGCCCGGCTGGGCACCACCTGTTGAAGCATGCCGACGATCTTCACTCATTGGCCGTCTGACGCCCGCGTCATTCGGCAATAACGATGTTTTTAACCGTGCGTTACATGGAGCAACGAGCATGTTGTCAAAGCGTATTATCCCCTGTCTGGACGTCAAAGATGGCGTCGTGGTCAAGGGAGTGCAATTTCGAAATCATGAAGTGATAGGCGGTATCGTCGAGCTCGCCCGCCGCTACGCAGAAGAAGGGGCCGACGAGCTGGTGTTCTATGACATCACCGCCTCAAGCGATGCCCGTGTGGTAGACAAGAGCTGGGTAAGCCGGGTGGCGGAAGTCATCGACATCCCCTTCTGCGTCGCCGGTGGCATCAAAAGCGTTGACGATGCCCGCCAGATCCTGGAATTTGGCGCCGACAAGGTTTCCATCAACTCACCGGCCCTGGCGGATCCAAGCCTCATCACCCGTCTGGCGGAGCGCTTTGGCGTGCAGTGTGTGGTGGTGGGAATCGACTCCTACTTCGATGCCGACACTGGCCACTATCAGGTCAAGCAGTTCACCGGTGACGAGAGCCGCACCCGCACCACGGCCTGGCACACTCTCGATTGGGTGCAGGAGGCGCAAAAACGCGGCGCCGGTGAAATCGTGCTGAACGTGATGAACCAGGATGGCATGCGTCAGGGCTACGACCTCGAACAGCTCAAGCTGGTCCGCGCCGTCTGCAAGGTGCCCCTCATCGCCTCCGGCGGCGCCGGAGCCATGGAACACTTTCGCGATGCCTTCACCCTCGCAGACGTGGACGGGGCCCTGGCTGCCTCCGTGTTCCACAAGGGCCTTATCCCCATTCCCGAATTGAAACGCTGGCTGAAAAATGAAGGAGTCGCCATCCGTGAGTAATCAAGATGTTGTAAACCAGGCACCGCTGATTGAGCGCCTGGACTGGGCAAAGTGTGATGGCATGATCCCTGCCATCGTCCAGCATGCCGCCAGCGGCGAGGTGTTGATGCAGGGCTTCATGACCCGCGAAGCGCTGGCAAAAACCCAAACCACAGGTCAGGTCACCTTCTTCAGCCGCAGCAAGCAGCGCCTCTGGACCAAGGGCGAAAGCTCGGGCCATGTGCTCAAGCTGGTCGCCATCAGCACCGACTGCGATCAGGACGCTCTGCTGATCGCCGCCAATCCGGTCGGCCCCACCTGCCATCTGGGCACGCCCTCCTGCTTCGACGGTCACCCTGTGCCGCCCCTTGGTTTCCTGGCGGAGCTTGAGCAGATCCTGGCATCGCGCAAGGGCGCCGACCCGGCCACCAGCTACACCGCCAGCCTGTACGCCAAAGGCACCAAGCGTATCGCCCAGAAGGTGGGTGAAGAAGGTGTTGAAGTGGCACTGGCCGCCATGGCCAAGGATCGGGAGGAGCTGATCAACGAATCCGCCGACCTGCTATACCACCTGACCGTGCTACTGCAAAACGAGGGACTGGGTTTGAAGGATGTGGTGCAGCGGCTTTATGAGCGGCATAATAAATAGATGTATATTGATAGATGGGCGTGAAGCCCATCTATCATAGTAACAATGTAGATAATTCGACCAGCTCTATATAGTCATTATTTGTCAACCCTTTATTTTGCAAGCAAGCCATATAATATCCACCATTATCATCATATCTTCCGTCTGAACGAATAACTGTGGATCCATTTATATCATCCGGATTATTATTGCTGTTTAAGTAGTAACCACTGAGGATTTTATGAACATGTACTATATAGGCATAAAAATCATCATTTTTCAAAATTACCTTTTCATTACGACCTGACTTAACATCAGACCAATAATTAATCTCCATTGATAATTTTGCTTTGTTTTTAAATGAGAAAACATTGTCTTTATTTACATTAATCTTATCAATTTCAGCATCTAAGAGTTTCCCGCCGCTACGAAGAACTATATATGCCGCAGGAACTTTTGCATGCATAATCAGTAAGGCAGATAAATAGATAATATCTATAGAACGCTCCGACACTGAATGCAATACAGCAAACAACGTGTCCAGGAATGACTCAGTCTCTCTTGCGGAGAGATGGTATGCATCCACAACTTTTGCAAGTGTTTTAGAAAAGTCACTAGGGAAGGTGCGAACAAGTCTGTGATATGAGATCATAATGTTCATCCGGAGCCGCATTTCCGAGGGCCATCATGAGTCATCAACTCACCTTCGCCGACAGTGAATTCAGCAGTAAGCGTCGTCAGACCAGAAAAGAGATTTTCCTCTCCCGCATGGAGCAGATACTGCCGTGGCAGGATATGACCGCTGTCATCGAGCCGTTTTATCCCAAGGCGGGTAATGGCCGGCGCCCGTATCCGCTGGAAACCATGCTGCGCATTCACTGCATGCAGCATTGGTACAACCTGAGCGATGGCGCGATGGAAGATGCTCTGTACGAAATCGCCTCCATGCGTCTGTTTGCCCGGTTATCCCTGGATAGCGCCTTGCCGGACCGCACCACCATCATGAATTTCCGCCACCTGCTGGAGCAGCATCAACTGGCCCGTCAATTGTTCAAGACCATCAATCGCTGGCTGGCCGAAGCAGGCGTCATGATGACCCAAGGCACCTTGGTCGATGCCACCATCATTGAGGCACCCAGCTCGACCAAGAACAAAGAGCAGCAACGCGATCCGCAGATGCATCAGACCAAGAAAGGCAATCAGTGGCACTTTGGCATGAAGGCCCACATTGGTGTCGATGCCAAGAGTGGCCTGACCCACAGCCTGGTCACCACCGCGGCCAACGAGCATGACCTCAATCAGCTGGGTAATCTGCTGCACGGTAAGGAGCAATTTGTCTCAGCCGATGCCGGCTACCAAGGAGCGCCACAGCGCGAGGAGCTGGCCGAGGTGGATGTGGACTGGCTGATCGCCGAGCGTCCCGGCAAGGTAAAAACCTTGAAACAGCATCCACGCAAGAACAAAACGGCCATCACCATCGAATACATGAAAGCCCGCATCCGGGCCAAAGTGGAGCACCCGTTTCGCATCATCAAGCGGCAGTTCGGCTTCGTGAAAGCCAGATACAAGGGGCTACAGAAAAACGATAACCAACTGGCGATGTTATTCACCCTGGCCAACCTGTTTCGGGTGGACCAGATGATACGTCAGTGGGAGAGATCTCACTAAAAACCGGAAATAACGCCAGGAATGGCGAAAAAACGGCCTAAATAGGCTAATTCGAGGTGTTTACGGGAGAACAATCGGCCCGGATCCGCGAAATTTTAATCAGCGAGCCAGCTTGGGAAGAAATGACCTGCTTATTCGCACTTTCCCTTCCAATCCAGCCTTCTTAATGGCTGCTTTCAACGCCAGTTTGCCGCCAACCTTAAATAATCCAAGCAGCCGCTGACGCATTCCTTCTGGAATCGGGTTTTCTTTTCCCGTAATCATTTTTAACTGGTCGATAATCGACGAGATAACCGTCAACAAGGGATCATCGGAGAAGTCCTGCTGCCAGGCATCGATATAGACAGTGGGATAGTGCTGTTTCAGCTCCATATACCAGCGCTTGATAAACCAGGTCTTGCCCGCCCCCCATTCGGCATTGAGGTTCAGCACATAGTTGCGCTGTTTGCCCTCTGCTGCCAAATAGTTGGTCAGAAACTCGGCATAGCGAGCGTGGTCCAGTCTGTCACCTGCCAGCTCCTCCACCACGCCGTCAATAGCTCCTGGGCCATCCCATGGGAGTGGCTCACCCCAATTAAATGCTGCAAGCGTCATAATGTTTCCCTGTCTCTATATTGAGCAGGATATTACCAGAGTGAGTTCCGAAAGAGTTTGATGAACATACAAATTTGGCGCCATATCACCCCTATGGCAATATGGCGCCAGCTCAAACGTTCATATGACAGTGACCGCCAGCCATTACCCCAGCTGCTGGCGCAGCATGTATTTTTGCACCTTGCCGGTAGAGGTTTTCGGCAGGGGGGTGAAGATGATCCGCTTGGGGGCCTTGAAGTGAGCCATCTGCTCACGGCAAAACGCAATCAGCTCGGCCTGGGTGAGCTCCCTGCCCTCCTTGAGTTTCACGAAGGCACAGGGCACCTCCCCCCACTTTTCGTCCGGCATGGCGATCACCGCCACCTCGTCCACATCAGGATGGCGATAGAGCACGTCCTCCACCTCCAGGCTGGAGATGTTCTCCCCGCCCGAAATTATAATGTCCTTGGATCTGTCCTTGATCTCCACATAACCATCAGGGTGCCACACCGCCAGATCGCCGCTGCGAAACCAGCCCTCCGCCATCGCCTCGGCGCTGGCAGACGGGTTCTTGAGATAGCCCTTCATCACCACATTGCCGCGCAGCGCTATCTCCCCCAAGGTTTTGCCATTCTGAGGCACAGGCTCACCGCTGACCGGGTTGATGACCCGCATCTCCCCCTGCAGCGGGGATGCCACCCCCTGGCGCGCCTTGAGACGGGAGAGTGCAGTTGCATCCTGCCCCTGCCAGCTTCGCTGGGGTTCGCACAGCACGCAGGGACCATAGGTTTCGGTGAGGCCATAGACGTGGGTCACGGCGATCCCCATGGCCTCCATGCCGGCGATCACGGTGGCGGGCGGCGCCGCCCCCGCCGTCATCACCTTGATGGGATGATTGAGCCCGTATTTAAGCGCAGGGTCGGCGTTGTTGAGCATGTTGAGGACGATGGGCGCGGCGCAGAAGTGGCTCGCCTTGTGCTCGCGCAGGGCATCGAAGATGGCCCCCGCCTGCACATGGCGCAGGCAGACACTCACCCCGGCGGTGGCCGCCAGGGTCCAGGGGAAGCACCAGCCGTTGCAGTGAAACATTGGCAGGGTCCAGAGATAGACACTGTGCTTGGGCAGCTCCCAGGAGAGCACATTGTTGATTGCATTGAGGTGGGCACCGCGGTGGTGATAGACCACCCCCTTGGGGTTGCCCGTGGTACCCGAGGTGTAGTTCAGGGAAATCGCCTGCCACTCGTCATCCGGCAGCCAACCGGGCTCATCCCCGTCCCCTTGGGCAAGAAACTGTTCATAGTCGAGCTCGCTTATCAGCTCCCCCTCCCGATAGAGGGGATCGTCGATGGCGATAAGCAGCGGTTGCGTCTTGACAAGGGCCAGCGCCTTGCGCACCACGGCGCCGAACTCCCTGTCCACCAGCACTACCTTGCTCTGGGCATGCTGGAAGATGAAGGCCATGGACTCGGCATCGAGTCGGGTATTGAGGGTGTTGAGCACGGCGCCGCTCATGGGCACCCCGAAGTGGGCTTCGAACATCGCCGGGGTATTGGGGGCGACGATGGAGACGGTATCCCCCTCGCCTATGCCATGCCGACGCAGGGCCGAGGCGAGCTGGCGGCAGCGCCGCTCGGTCTGGGCCCAGTTTTGACGCAAGGCCCCATGGATCAGCGCCGGGTAGTCGGGATAGACCTGCGCCGCCCGGGCCAGGAAGCTGATGGGGGTCAGCGCCTCGAAATTGGCGGGACTTTTATCAAGGCCGGCCTCGTAGATGTTCTGCTCTGTCATCGGGTTCCTTCCTCGCAGGTGGCACAAAGCGGCTGGATCGAATTGGGCGGGAGATCTCGCCGGCATCATGCCCTTGCGCAGATCTCTTATGGGGCTGACAGCCTAGCAGCAGGGCCATGGCGGCAGGTATTAGCAAAACGTCTTAGGTGATGGCGCTGCCTGAGTTTTCACCCTGTCAGGCCGGTCACGATGCCGGGCATTGCCAGCCTTGAATAATATGTATCCATTATCAAACCGGCATGGGCTGCCATGCATTATTTACATATTTATTTGCAGTCCATGGCATTGTTGCCAATTATATCCACCAAATGAATCGAGATAATTATTGAATATAATAACTCCGTATGGGCATGGCATTGCAATTAACGATAAATTCATCAGCCAATATATTCTGTGAGCCAGCCCATAAAGCGAGCCGTGCTTCGTATTCATCCCGACACCAGCAGGTTATGGTTACATGGTGAAACAATCTACCGCATGCCCAATATCAGGCCAGACTTCTCGCCAACGAGTGCGCCATTACCAGTAGATCTGCGCACTCATACCTCATGACGAAGGAACCCTGTCGACCCGATATTCCGCCGAGCCCGAACCTGCTTTATCGAGGAGCATTTATGTGTGCCGAGCCGAATACCCAGCCACGCAGACAATTTCCCACTGCCTTTACCATTTTGTTTCTTATTATGTTGCTGGCTATTGCCCTGACCTGGATCATTCCGGCAGGGGCCTATTCCAAGCTCTCCTATAACCCGGCCAACAACACTCTGATGATCAATAGCCCGCAGGGGGAAATAAGCCGGGTGCCCGCCACCCAGACCGAGCTTGAAAAACTCAATATCAATATCGGGGTGGAACAGTTCACCAGCGGCACCATCCGCAAGCCCATCGCCATTCCCGGCACCTATGAGCGGCTGGCGCAGGCCCCCAAGGGTCTCGCCGATGTGGCGGTCAGCATGGTCAAGGGCACCATAGAGGGGGCTGACATCATCGTCTTCATCCTGGTGCTCGGCGGGCTCATCGGCGTCATCAACAAGACGGGGGCATTCAGCGCCGGGCTGGTGGCGCTGTCGCGCAAGACCCGGGGCAACGAATTCATGTTCGTGGCGCTGGTTTGCATCGTCATGGCGCTGGGGGGCACCACCTGCGGGCTGGAGGAAGAGGCAGTCGCCTTCTACCCCATACTGGTGCCCATCTTTCTGGCGCTCGGCTATGACGCCATCGTCTGCGTGGGGGCCATCTTCCTCGCCGCCTCCATGGGCACCACTTTCTCCACCATCAACCCCTTCTCTGTGGTGATCGCCTCCAACGCCGCCGGCATCCCCTTCACCGAGGGGCTGATCTTTCGTGCCGTCGGCTGTCTGGTGGGCACTCTGGTGGTCATTGGCTATCTCCACTGGTACTGCAAGAAGATCAAGGCCAACCCGGCCTTCTCCTACACCTATGAGGACAGAGACAGCTTCCGCGCCCGTTTTCTCAAAGAGGGCGCACTGGATGAAGGGGTCCCCTTCATCCTGCGCCGCAAGATCATTCTGACCCTGTTCATCCTCGCCTTTCCGCTCATGGTGTGGGGCGTCTCCATGGCCGGCTGGTGGTTCCCACAGATGGCGGCCTCCTTCCTCGCCGTCGCCATCATCATCATGTTCATTTCGGGGCTGAAGGAGAAAGAGGCGGTCGAGGCCTTCACCCAGGGCGCCTCCGAACTGGTGGCGGTGTCGCTGATCATCGGGCTGGCGCGCGGGGTCAATCTGGTGCTGGATCAGGGGATGATCTCGGACACCATACTGGCTTACGCCTCCGATCTGGTCTCCGGCATGCACGGCGCCGTGTTTGCAGTGACCCAGATGCTGGTGTTCACCCTGCTGGGGCTGGTGGTGCCCTCTTCTTCGGGGCTCGCGGTGCTCTCCATGCCCATCATGGCGCCGCTGGCGGATACAGTGATGATCCCGCGCTACATAGTGGTGTCGGCCTACAACTGGGGACAATACGCCATGCTGTTCCTGGCCCCCACCGGGCTGGTGCTGGTCACCCTGCAGATGCTCGGTATCCAGTTCAACCAGTGGGTCAAGTTCGTGCTGCCCATGGTGGGCTTCGTGCTGGGCTTTGGCGCCCTGATGCTGGTGGTGCAAGTGATGTTGATCTGAGGCGAACCTCACCAGAGAGCGCCCGGCCCACAGTGCCGGGCGCTCTCTATGCGGCCTGGCTCCAGCGGCTCGGGAAAACGCCCTCTCACTCGTGCATCAATGGCGCACCCTGCCCTGTTGGCGAAAACAGTAGAGCTTGAGGCTGATGTCGACTATGTCGGCGGGCAGCTCCTGCGCCACTTCGGAGAGAGGTTGATAAAGGGATGCCAGCAGTAATTGAGCCTGCTGCTGGGTGATAATCCGGGCCTGTACGGCCGGCTGTATCCATCTTGGCAACATCGACATAAGTCCCCCTTGCCGATTCTCTCTTTCATTCGCTACGCGATGACGACGGTGTCACTTCATCACCGTCCTTTCACTCTCTTGCCAAAAGACCAAGCATAATGCTTGCCGTGATCTCTTATCGGCAAGGGGAGCGCTTTATCACAGCGATTTATCAAGCAGTTGCTGCCAGCATGCAAGATGCCCGGACCCGTCTCAGGGGGCAAACGCAGCCAATCCCCCTACAGCTAGAGATACAAGCGACGAGGGCTTGACGCAAAATGAGCACAAAGCGCCCATATGAATCGCAAAATGCAACGTCGCCACCCGATCCAGAGCGACATGCCCACATCCCTGCCATACCTCCACGGCCTTTGTCGCCAAAGCCCGACACCTTTTTGACGAGGGACTTTTCGGTGCAGTCAGAGGCTGTCGTGCCTGAGCGGTGCGCGCCTTGTTCATCCCCCGGGTTGTGCCAAGATCGCGGCAAGCAACAGCCGCATCAGGTGATGCATTTCAGGAGAACGCAAAATGAACAAATCCATGTTGGCAGGTGTCGGGATCGGTGTGGCCTCTGCGCTGGCATTGTCGGCCGCAGCCAGCGGATCCCTGTTTTCATCCAAGCCCCAGTTTGCCGAGGTACTGGCCAGCAAGCCGGTGACCGAGACCATCAAGACACCCCGTCAGGAGTGCCACAACGTCACTGTGACCCACCGCAAACCCGTGCAGGATGAAAACAAGATCCTGGGTACTGTGGTTGGCGCCGCGCTCGGGGGCGTGCTTGGCAACCAGTTTGGCGGTGGCAGTGGCAAGAAGGTCGCCACAGCCGCGGGGGCCGTGGCCGGTGGTTACGCAGGCAATCAGGTGCAGGGCAATATGCAGGCGGGTGATACCTACACCACCACGCAGCAGCGCTGCAAGACGGTGCAGGAGAGCAGTACCCGTACGCTTGGCTACGACGTCACCTACCGCCTCGCCGGACAAGAGGGGGTCATCCGCATGGAGAAGGCCCCCGGCGCCACCATACCGGTCAAGGATGGCAAGCTGGTGATCGACAGCACTCAAGGCTGATCCTTACCCGTCAGGCTCCTGCGCCAAACGAAGGCCCATCATAGCGATGGGCCTTTTTTTATTGCGCACGCCCCTGCGCTGCTCACCAGCAAGGCATTGGACTCGCCAGCAGCCTGAATTCAGAGGGTGGCCACTGCCGGCAAGGATCGTCTTGCACGCATCCTTGCCAGTCAAAAAGCCAGCAAAAAGGGGCCCGCAGGCCCCTTGTATCACACATGTTCATGACACCTATCAGTGACGACCAAACGGCCACCAGGACTTGTCGTTGTCCTTGATATCGACCAGGGTCTCCTGCACTGCGCCCGGTTTGCCCCCCTGCAGCTGACGCAGACTCACCTTGAACTGCTCGGTGGACTCGACAAACCAGTCATCCAGGATCAGCACCTTGATGGACTTGCTGCCCCCCTCACCGGCGGCCCAGCTCACCGACTGGCTGAACCAGGGCAGGAAATCCAGCCCCCAGCGCGCCGTGATCCCCTCAAGGCCCAACTGGGCACGGGCCGGCTTGCTCAGATCGCCGCTGCGCACCACTGGGATCTCGGCAAACCACTGCCCCTCGTTCACCGTCATGCTGGCGCGGGCCAGCGCAATGGTGGACGGCGCCAGCTTGTCCTTGATGGTCACCAGAGTCTGGCTCTGCTCGCCAAGGCTGGCTCCGCTCGCATCGAACAGTTCCAGAGTGAAGGTCTCATCCCCCTCGCGCAGGGTGTCGCTCTTCACCGGGATGCTGATGGTCTGGCTGTCACTCTGGCCGGCTGCCCAATTCAGGGTGCCGGTCAGTGGCGCCACATCATTGGCATCGGCGCTGCCAAAGACGATGCGGTAGTGCACGCTGGCCTCGCCATGGCTGCCATCGCGGCGGCTGACGGTGAGACTCAGGGCGCTGCCCTCCTCCACGCTGGCGGCAGCGCTGTCCAGACTGATCACCCCGGCAGGCGGCAGCGGATACTGGATCGCCACCAGTACGGGATCGTGATCCGAGGCGCTGAAGGGGCCGTCCGATTTGGCCAGCTGGCCTGTGTACTTGCTGCCGTACTCAAAGAAGTTGCTCTCGGCGGAGTTGATGTGCCAATCCTCGATACCGATCACCTTGGCTGCCAGGCTGGGGTTGGCCAGGGCGTGATCCAGATTGCCAAGCTCACCTTCATAGCTGTAGGAGTAGGTGTCTGTGCCGTGGAAGCGGGTATTGAGGTTCACAAAACCATACCCCTTGCCAAGGGCGCTGCCGCTCTCCTCGAAAGGCTGGCCCGCCAGCGTGGTGAAGGAGGCGCTCATGATCTGGCGCGGCTGCGCGGCAGGATCATAGCTGGTCAGCACCCGGATGGGGTCCTCCATGCCATAGGCGTTCAGGTCGCCGATGATCAGCAGATCCCCACTCATGTCCTTGAGGCTCTCCCCCAACACCTTGGCGGCGGAGACCCGCAGCGCGTTGCAGTGACCCTGGCCATCCAGCGGATCGGCGCTGGCGTAGTCGGGGTAATCCTCAAAGCAGGCGGACCCCTTGGACTTGAGGTGATTGACCACCAGCGTCAGGGGCGCATCCCCCTTGGGCGAGCTGAATTGCTGCAACAGGGATTCGCGCATGCCCTGATTGATGGCAACCGGCTTGCCGCTGGCGTCCAAGGCCTCGGCCTGCTGCACCGGCAGCACTATGAGGCTGGCGGCACCTTGCGGCGTCACGCTGGCGGGCCGGTAGATAAGCCCCACGGTAATGGCATCGGTACCTATGGGCTGGCCATCGGGCGAGGCAATCCAGCGGTAGTGATCCGCTTCATCCGGCTGGGCGGCGTTGAGGGCCTCGACCAGATTGGCGATGGCGGAGTTGTCGCCATAGCCGTTGTTCTCTATCTCCATCAGCCCCACCACATCGGCATTGAGGCGGGTGATGGCGCTGACGATCTTGGTGCGCTGCTTCTCGAACTCACCCACTGTCAGGGCGCCACGATTGGTCCCTGTGGGGTTGGCATCCCCGCCCACCACTGTGGTGAAGAAGTTGAGCACGTTGAAGCTGGCGACCCGCAGATCCCCCGCCTCGGCGAGTTCAGGGGTCTCTACCCTGTCCCAGCCGCGGTGGTCTATGTCACTGCTGTCGATGCGGTTGCTCGCCACCAGCCGGAACAGGTTGTATGAGTAACCCAGCGCCCCCTCCAGCCCGTTGAGCTTGTCGCCGATGCGCAGGTAGCCATCTTCGGCATTGAAGGCGGGATACCAGGGCAGCACCCCATCCGGCGCCTTGGCGTCCGTCTCCACCACCAGCTGGTTTTGCTGGTTGCGCAGGGCCCACTGGCTCGCCTCCTCGCTCAGGGCGGCAAACTTCTGGGTCGACTTGATGAGGGGGGCACCATAAGAGAGCACCAGGTTGTTGCGCTTGCCGTCGTAATCGAAACTGAAGTTGCGGGTCACCACCAGGCTGGACTCGGGTACCAGCCGCACCTGCATCCCCTCATGGCGCTCCAGCAGCTGGTTCAAGGTCTCACCCGCCACCGGCACCAGATCCACCGCAGGGGGCAAGGCTACCATGGGCTGGGTCACCACCAGCTGGTCGGCATTGATCTGGGTCTGGTTGAAGTACTCCTTCACCTTGCCCGAGACGCACACCTCGGCCCCCGGCACTATGGCGCTGTTGGCCTGGGTGCTGTAGACGAAGAGGCCGTCAGAGCTGGCAGGGTCTCCATCACCTTGCGGGTCCTGGATGAAGAAGCCCTTGTAGAGGCCGCTTACCACCTGAGTGACGACACCACGGGTGGCATGGGCCTGCTCGGATTCAAACTTGCCGGCCGGCACCAACGGGCTGCTGCTGCCGGTGCCCTGAATGGCGGGCACGGGTATCAGCTGATCAACCGGGCAGACGAAGGCCGGGGGCAGAGTGCCATCGCAGGGGCCATCGCCACTGCAACCCAGGCCGCTGGCGTCATCCTTAGGGGCAGCCACGTATTCAAGCGCCGGATTGAAGGGGCCCGCCGCATCAGTCCGGCCCGTGGTGACGGTGGCCTTGCGGCGCAGTGTCATGTCCAGGGTCGAGACGCTGCCGGAGACCACCCAGGCCGTGCCCGGATCCACCCCCACCTGGCCGAAGCTGTCCACTATCTCGCTGCCGCGATAGAGCACAAGGGCATCGTCACCGTTGAACACCAGGTTGCCGCTGGTCTGATTGGCCTTGGCCAGGATCTCGGCGTTGGCGGAAGGATTGGCCAGCACCAGGCTGGCGCCCGGGGCCAGGGTGCCTTGCAGCGCCAGGCTGTTGGTGGGGGCATCGGTGAGAGGTTTGCCGTTGGCATAGAGCGCCAGCCGGTATTGAGAGAGGTCGATGGGCGTCGCGCCCAGATTGCTCAGCTCCACCGCCTTGTTGTTACTGGATCCTTCCAGATATTCGCTGATCAGCAGTTGTGCCTGTACCTGTCCTGACAGCGCCAGCCCGACCGCGAGCGCCACCAGAGAGTGTCTTCCTGACATAGCCAATGTTCCTTTTCTTATTAGCAGATATGTTATTGGCGCCCCACGTTATGCGGGCCGCAGCACCTTTATTGCACGTATAAAAACAACGGATATAGGCCCTTGGCCAAATATCGCGCCTACTCTGCCCGTTTGGCCGCACCACCGCCGCGAGCTGGCTAACAATTACAGAAAATTGTTGCGAACTGGTGACGGGAAATAATGGGAGAAAAAGGATAATCGGATCATCTGACTGCCATCGCGCAAGGTGTGGCATTTGCTGCCGTCAATATCTCGTTGCGGCGCAGAACATGGCGACACAAGCTGACATAAGAAGCAAAAACAGCAGCTTGAAGACAGGGTGCCATCACGGCTTTCATACCAGCGCACCGGGGATCACCCGGGAGCGAACAGGGAAATCTGGCAGGAAATAGCAACAACCATGACAAAAACACGGCTATGCAGAGGCTCATGACCGCATCTGATATATAGGCTGCTTGCCGAGGCAAAATATTGCTCTATTAATGATAAACAGATTTATACTTCCCCCTCCTCGACCCACACCTATGCCCTCCTCCTTTGATTGCAGAACGGAAGATCCACCATGCTGCGTCCTTATCAACACTCGCCAAAACGGGAAAAGGGCTGGTTCGAACCAGCTGAAAATGGCTGACAATATGATCTAACCAGAGAAGAAGAGAGCCTATTGAAACAGTATTTTATCCTGGCGGACACAGCCCTCATAAAAAGAGGACCGACCATGCAAAAGCTCATTGCTTTTTGAATTGTGAATGGCAATAGTTCTCACTTCTTTTTGTGGTACTCACCCCCTCCGAGGTTATCAAAGATGTTTCGTCACCCCATGGCAAAGCTGCTTCTGCTTGGTCAGCTCGCCCTCATGAGCTGGATGGCACAGGCTGCCGCCCCCGTTGAAGTGGAAGATGTGATGGGCCGCAAGGTCTCCCTGAGTCTGCCCGCGAGCCGCATCGTGCTCGGTTTTTATCCCGAGGATTACTTGGCCGTGGCCGGTGAAGGCGGCGCCGATCGCCTGGTGGGCATGTCCCGTGGCTGGTTCGTCAAGTCCCGCCCCGCCATCTGGTCCCTCTATGTGGCCAGCCTGCCGCAACTGGCCCAGGTGCCCGACCTTGGCAACGTGCAGGATCAGAGCTTTTCCATCGAGAAGACCCTGGCCGTCAGGCCTGATGTTGTGATCCTGGCTCAGTGGCAATACGAGGCCCTGGCCCCGGATCTGCCGCGCCTCGAGCAGGCGGGCATCCCGGTGGTGGTGGTGGACTACAACGCCCAGACCCTTTCACGCCACATGGCAAGCACCCTGCTGCTTGGCAAGGTGACCGGCCAGGAGGCCCGCGCCCGCAAAATGGCCGACAAGTACAAGGCCAAGATTGAGACCATCACCTCCCGCATCACCAAGGCGAAACGCCAGCTGCCCCGCGTCTACATAGAGTTGGGTGACAAGGGCCCGGCCGAGTACAGCTACACCTATGGCAAGGACATGTGGGGCGCCATGGCCCTGCTGGCCGGGGGTGACAACGTCGCCGCCCCCTTTGTCGAACGCTGGGGCCCCATCCACCCGGAGCAACTGCTGGCGAGCAAGCCGGAGGTCATTCTGATGGCGGGCTACGAGAGCGTGAGCAGCGCAGAGGCGATGCAGGTCGGCCAGGATGTGTCGGCCCAGACAGTGCGTGCCCGCCTGCAGGGATTTGCCGCCCGCCCGGGCTGGCGCGATTTGCCTGCGGTGCAGCAGGACCGCCTCTATGCCGTCTATCACGGCGCCACCCGCAGCATCATGGACGCCGCCCTCATCGAGTTCATGGCCAAGGCGTTCTACCCCGACTTGTTCGAAGATCTCGACCCCCTGGCCACCTATCAGGGTTTCTACCACGCCTATCTGCCCATTCACCCGCACGGTACCTTTATGCTGGGTATCAAGTAATGGCAGGTTGAACCTGACGGGCCGGACTTTCCCGACCCGAGTCGGGGAAGTTCCTCTTCGTTATCCCTCTTTAACCCTTGCGGGCGCTCCCTGAGAGCGCCCGCTTCAGGATGGTTACCATGAATGATTTGGCTGCCTTGCAGCAGACCCTCACCCGTCAGCGGCAACGAGAGCGCCGTCGCTGGCACTGGCTGGCGCTGCTCGCCCTGGTGCTGTGCATCACGCTGGTGCTCGACATCGCCACCGGCCCTTCCTTGCTGCCCCTTGGTGAGGTGGTCGATGCCCTGCTCTCTCCCGCCCAAGCGGACTCCATGACCCGCACCATCGTCTTTGATATGCGCCTGCCCATCGCCCTGATGGCCCTGGTGGTCGGCGCCTCGCTCGGGCTTGGCGGCGTCCAGATGCAGACCCTGCTGGACAACCCCCTGGCCAGCCCCTACACGTTAGGGCTCGCGGCAGCGGCCGGGCTTGGCGCCGCACTGGCGCTCTATACCGGCGGTCTCGGGCTCCCTCCCCTGATTGCCATTCCGGCCGGGGCCTTCATCCTGTGCATGTTTGCCGCCAGCCTCTTGTTTGGTCTGGCCATGATGCGCAACATCAGCAGCCAGACCCTGATCCTGGCGGGCATAGCCCTGCTGTTCCTGTTCCAGTCACTGCTCTCCCTGCTGCAGTTTCTCTCCTCCCCCGAGCTCAACCAGCAGATCATGTTCTGGCTGTTTGGCAGTCTGATGCGCACCACCTGGGATGCCCTGATCATCACGGCCGCCGTCACCCTGATCTGCACCCTGCTCATCTATCGGGATGCCTGGGCCCTTACCAGCTTGCGCCTCGGGGAGGCCAGGGCACGGAGCCTGGGGGTCAACGTGGACAGGCTGCGCATGAAGACCCTGATCCTCGTCGCCCTGCTCACCGCCACCGCCACCAGCTTTGTCGGCGTCATCGGCTTCGTCGGCCTGGTGGCCCCCCACATAGCCCGCATGCTGGTGGGGGAAGATCAGCGCTTCCTGATCCCGCTGTCGGCCCTGTGCGGCGCCTGCATGCTGTCGGCGGCCTCGGTGCTCTCCAAATCCATCGTACCCGGCTCCCTCTTTCCCATCGGCATCGTCACCGCCCTGATTGGCGTGCCCTTCTTCATCTGGTTGATCCTCGGCAAGGGGCGTAAACGTGCTTGAAATATCCCGACTATCCCTCTCCCTTGGGCAACAAACCCTGCTGCGGGATCTGAGCCTGACTCTGCACCCGGGTCAGGTCCATGTGATCATCGGTCCGAACGGGACCGGCAAGACTTCCCTGATGCGCGCTCTCTTTGGGGAACTGACCCCAGCCGCTGGCGACATCCGCCTGGGGGGCCAGAGTGCCCGCCAGATGACACAGGCCAAATGGCGCCAGCAATTTGGCTATATGCCCCAGAACATCCAGCTGGAGCTGGACTTGAGCGTCATCGAGGTGGTGGTACTGGGGCGCCTCGACAGCCTCTCCATGCGCCTCGCGGACGAGGACATACTGGCGGCCGGCCGCGCCCTGCAGGCCCTTGGCATCGCCCATCTGGCGGATCGCCCCCTTTACTCCTTAAGCGGCGGCCAGCGACAGATGGTGCTGTTTGCCCAGGTGCTGCTGCGGGATCCCCGCATCATGATGCTGGACGAGCCTGTAAGCGCCCTCGACCTTCATCACCAGATGCAACTGATGGAGCACCTGTGCCAGCAGACCCGGGAGCAGCAGTGGATCACCCTGGTGGTGCTGCACGATCTCAACCTGGCGGCCCAGTTTGCCGATCAGCTTATCGTGCTGGCAGATGGCGACTTGCAAGCCTTCGGACCACCGGCCCGGGTGCTCGACGCGGCCCTCATCGAGCGGCTCTATCAGGTGCCGGTGCAGATAAGCCACGATCAGAGCGGCATCCCCTTCCTTCGTACCCTGCGCAGACAATCATGACACGATCGACCATGACACCGCCTGCGGCGGGCTGGCAACTGCCCGCAACCGGCGCCCGGGTGCACAGCGCATGAGCCGCGCATCCTACTGGCGGGACTGGCAGGGCATGAGCCCGGCCGCCCGCCTGCTCATCATCAATGGCCTGGCGTTCAATCTCGGCTTCTACATGATGATGCCATTCTTGGCCCAGCACATGGGCAGCGGGCTTGGCCTCGCTGGCTGGGCCTGTGGTCTGGTCATGGGGATGCGGGTATTCAGCCAGCAGGGTCTGTTTCTGCTGGGGGGGACCCTCGGGGATCGTATCGGCTATCACACCGCCATCGTCTGGGGTTGCCTGGTGCGATCGGTCGGCTTCGTGCTGCTGGGCTGGGCCGAGTCCCTGCCCATACTGCTGCTGGCGGCGGCCCTCACCGGCTTTGCCGGGGCCCTCTTCACCCCCTGCGCCCAGGCCTATCTGGCCAGCGAATGCAGCACCCCGAGCCAGCGTCAGCGCGCTTTTGCCCTGCACAATCTCGCCAGCCAGGCGGGCATGCTGCTCGGCCCCCTGGTCGGCCTGACCTTGACCCAGCAGAGCTATGCCCTGACCGGGCTCTTGGCGGCGAGCCTGTTTGCTCTGTTGGGGATGCTGCAGTATCGGGTGCTGCCCAAGCGCCCGGTGGATAACCAGACCCCGCGCGGCGCCATTTTTCGCCAATGGGGCACCATACTGCGCCAGCGCCCCTTTATGCGGTTCACTCTGCTGGCGGGCAGCTATCAGATCCTGTTCCATCAGCTCTATCTTGCCCTGCCCGCCCATATCCAGAGCCTGCCGGACGCCACTCACCTGCTCAGCGGCGTCTTCACCCTCTCGGCGGTGATCGGCGTCATGCTCCAGCTGCCGGCATCCCGCCTGGTGGAGCGCCACCTTGGTGTGCCGCTGGCCATGGGGCTGGGTATCGGACTGATGGGGCTGAGCTATCTGGCCCTGCCGCTGCTGGCCCCCTGGCCGACGGTGGGGGTATTGGCGCAGGTGGCCCTGCTCTCGCTCGGCTCCATTCTCTGCTTCCCGCTCTTTGCCGCCCAGTTGCCCCGCTACGCGCCCTCTGATCAGCTCGCCAGCTACTACGGCTTCTATGCCAGTGCGGGTGGCTGCATGGCGCTCTTTGGCAACCTGCTGATAGGTGTCATGCTGGGGGACGCGGACACCCGCCCCGCCACCACCATCTGGCTCTTGCTGACATTGACGGGGGTGCTGGCAGGATTCGGACTCTACTCTCAGTTGCGATCCGGCAAGCACGGCAGCTCGCCTCTGCCCGAATGACAGAGGTGGTAGATACTGCGGGCCATGTTAACGACAGGTGTTCAACTGTTCAGATGCAGCGCCAGCCAGACTGCCAGGGGGATCACCACTACGGAGAGTGCATTGCCGCCAAGCACTATGCTGGCCACTTTTTCCGGCTGGCACTGATATTGCTCACAGAGCATATAATTCAACACCGCCGGGGGCAGCGCCACCGACAGCATCAGCAAGGGTAACCACTCCGCCTGCAGCGGCAACAACCAGACCACCAGCCCGAATGACAAGCCACCAGCCAGCAGGTAAAGCAGGTTGCATTTGAGTGCCAGGCCAAGGTGGCCCAGCTCCCCCTCCATCAGCCGAACACCTAAGGCAAACAGCATCAGCGGCACCGAGATCTGGCCTAGCAGAGTCGCGCTGGTCACCAGGTATTCCGGCAACGGTATCTGCAAGTTGGCCACCAGCAAGCCGGCGAAGGCCGCCCACAGCACAGGGCTGCGCAGCCAGAGCCAGCGGGAAGTGTTGGCCGAGAGGATAAACATGCCCACCGAGAAGTGGAGCAGGTTGGAGAGCACGAACAATATGATGATGGCGCCGAGCTGCTGCTCGCCAAAGGCCAGCACCATCAAGGGGATACCGAGGTTGCCTGTGTTTCGAAACATGGCGGGCAGGATCAGTGCCGGTCTGCTGATCTCCTTTAACCTGAGCAGGGAGAGCAAGAGTCCGGGCAACAGGATCACCAGTACCCCCGCCGCGATCAGTGGCAGATGGGCCATCAAGGCCAGCGGATATTTGACCAGCGCCGAAAACACCAGCGCCGGGGTAAACAACTCTATATTGGCCCGATTGACGTAACCCAGGGCCCCGCCCGGTCGCAACCGACCATAGAGGGCACCGAGCCCCACCACGGCAAACACCGGTATGACAATATTGAGCAGCGCACTGAACATGGCGGGTCCGTTTACAATTCGCGGGCGGGTGGCCCCATCAGCAGTATGGGGTCCAGCGTCACTTCCAGCTCGCCGTTGCTGACCCAGAGCTGACCGTCGGAGATGGTGCAGGTGAGGTGCATGGTACGCGCCACCATGGCGGTGAGCGGCAGTGTCTGTGTGTCGGAAAGCTCGATCACTGTGAGGTTGTCGTGCTGGCTGAGCTTGCCCTGATTCTGCTTCCACCAGACGCTGGTGCCACGGCCCCCGTAGAGATAGAGCACAACGTGACGGGAGCGGTTGCATGCTTTTTTCAGGCGACGCTCGTCCGGCTGACCCAGCTCAATCCAGAGCTCAATCTCATCGGAATAGTTCTTGCGCCACAGCTCGGGTTCGTCATCGGCAGAGAGACCCTTGGTGAATTCCAGACGCTCGGCGGCATGCCAGGCGAAGGCCGCCAGCCGGATCATCATGCGCTCATCGGTCTCTGAGGGATGACGGGCCAGTGTCAGGGAGACGTCCTGATACTGGTGGCGGTCCATGTCGGACAGGCTGAGTTGAGCCTTGAATACGGTTGCCTTGAGAGCCATAGAAAATCTTGGATACCTTGAAGTGGTCAATCCGGACCGGATCAATCCAGAGTGGAAAAACTGCGCGCCAGTGTAATCAAAATCCGCGCCAGGTTCGACCACCTTGGCCATGCATTTGGCCAATATTCCGCGGTTCACTGCCGAAAAAGCGTTAAAAAACAGCAACCGGCCCATGGCATTCGTACAACCTTGCCAGATGGCGGGTTGAGCCGTCTGGCAAGGGGGAAACCCTTGAAAAACAAATGCCAGTCCGAAGACTGGCATTTGGCGGTATGAACGAAAGAAGCGGATCACTTCTCGGCGGACTTGACCCCGAAGGCATTGAGCAGCAAGCAGCAGGTCACTGCCACTGCCACAAACCCGCTCAGGAAGATAAAGGGCATGGCCCCGTATCCCAATACAGTCCAGATGGTTTGTTCAAGCAGACTCATTGTGTGTCCTTCATCCAGTGAAATGGGTGTCCCTTTCGTGACGGAGTTATCTCCCCGCTCCTGATAATGCTATTTGAACCCAACAGTTGCCTGAGTCCTATGCCACCAAAGTAATAAATAGGGGGCAAGTTTGCGCTGGATCAATTATTTGGCCCTTGCCCAAGGGAAATATGGTCACAATTCCATCCATTGTCAGCGTGCGCCCCCATACCAAAGCAGGAAAAGTGGGAAAAAGGGCTCCAGCAGCAGGCGTTCGGATCAAACATCTGCCGTGAAGATCACCTTGGATCACTGGATTCGCAGCCAGTTTGTACTCCTGGGAGTGGAGGAACGTGCCAGAAACCATCTCGAAAATGGGCCTTTCTCGACAGCAATACACCGACAGAAACCGTGCTGTATTGACTTATTTTACCGCGGACACTCACACTTTTATGTAACAAGAGCTTGGCCCAGACGGCAACCTTGTGGCACTCTGGGACGTCAATGGACAGACTCACAGACACCTCGAGTGTCACCACTGCAAAAGGAGCAACACAGATGGCCAAAGCCAGCAAGAAAGATATCAAGAAGAAAATCGCCGCTCGCCTCGAGAAAATTGCCAAGCACGAAGGCAAGATCAAGAAGCTGAAAAAAGCCCTGAAATAAGGGTCGGCACGATAAAAAAACCGCCTGATTGTTATCTGGCGGTTTTTTTATTTCCGCGTCATTGCTGTGTTGCACCCGCTGGCCATGCCTGCCAGCAGGGGGACATCACCAGTACCTCTTGCTCCAGCCACCAGCGGCTTTCAATCAGATGCATAAATACCGCGGCCAGCACCTGGTCTGGCTGAGCCATCGCAAGACTGCCGCGCCAGGGTGTCTTTCCCCGGCTGCCCTTTTGGCCTTCCAGCCGACGCGTCAGAGGGCGAGCATAGTGGTGGACGTACTCCATCAGATTGCAAGGCAACCAGAGTGCCAGGGGACGGTTGACCGCATTGGCCAGTTCGGCGGCAATATCCAGGCCCCGCTGATCCAGATCGCCAAAGTGAGCCCAGGGAATGGTCGAAGGCAGCAACGGGAGCAGTTGCCTTGCCAAAGACGTGTTACGGCCAGGCACATAGATGAGTAACTCCCCGGCTTGCAGCGGGTAATCCACGAAAGCCCCCTTGTTCTCCACTGTCACTATCTGCCGCCCTTGCCACGCTATGCCCTGCAGCCTGGACAAACAGCGCTCCGGCAAGGCCAGCTCCCCCAGAAGGGTCATCAGCGGCGTCATGTCCTGCGGTTGGCCGTGCAGATCGATGAGTGACAGCGGGGTCAGGGTGCGCATGCGGATCACCTCATCCTGCGTCAGCAAAATCTCGATGGGAACCTGATCGGGAACAGTGTCACTGCGCGAGTGTTTGCTATCCCCGTGCCAGAGGGCATGAAAACTGGCCTGATTGAGGGGAGACGGCAGCGTCAACCCGAGTGCCTGCACGCTGTCACGCTTGTCAGGCTGTTGTGGCGCCACTTGCGCCAGTTGCCTGGTGAGATAGTCAATCCCCGGGTCAGTCAGAATATAGCGAGCGCTGCGCCCGAGCGGCTTGACGCCGCCGATCGCCTGCAACAGGGCCAGCAACTCTCGGCCATGCTTGCTATCGAACGAACACCCCCTCTCGTTTTGCTTGTCCAGCAAGCGAGCACAAAGATCCTGTACCCGGTTTTCATCAAACAGCGACATCACGGCTCCTTGTTACGGCGTCATATGAATAATTAGAGGTGATTTCACCGTCCATTACCGTGATCGGTCTCGCGCATGAGCAATGGTCATGAGCAATGAGTAGTGGCGCCGTATCGCACACCTGCTTGGGGCAGCACGACAGGCCAGGTTGACCAGAGCCGACCACAGCATGACTGGCAAACCCGAGGCAAACACGGCAAGCTGGGTGGGTCTGTGTTGGCCAGACGCGTGCCTCTGAGGGATGCATGCCTTGCTGACACCCTATTCCCGAGGGCCACCCATGAACCAGTCGACAGAAAAGCAGCCGGTTTCATCCTGGCATGTGTCGGACATCCGCGAGCTGGCCAGATTGCTCACACAAGCCCTACCCGCCGCAATACAGATCACGGAGGCTGTCCACCAGGCGGTATTGAGTGGCATGGGCATAAAGGGCAAGGGTGAGGGGAAAACCCGGGGCATCACAGGTTTTGTCTACCGGGGGATCCACAGGGCGGCCGACCAGCTCGGCAGTGGCATCAATGCCGTACTCGCACGCGTGCCGGTGCCGCTCGCTCAGGAAGCCATCCCCGAAACCCCCAAACGCGCCGCCCTGCTCGCCACCCTCAACGGCGTGATGGGAGACAAGCTGGTCGCCAGCCACAATGCCCTCGCCACCCCCATGACACTGCACTATCAGGGGGCGCCCCTGAACTGGCACGCCATGCCCCCTGAACTTGCTGGTCAACGCCGGGTGCTGCTGATGGTGCATGGCCTGTGCATGAATGATCTGCAGTGGCAAACCCAAACCAAGGGGAAGGACAAAGAGCAGACGCTCAACCATGGGGAGATACTGGCCAGCACCCTGGGTTATGTGCCCGTCTATCTGCGCTACAACTCAGGGCTGCCGATTTCGCAAAACGGGCGGGAACTGGCGAGCCAGCTGGCGCAGCTGGTGACTCACTGGCCCGGCCACATCAGCGAGATAAGCGTGCTGGCCTACAGCATGGGCGGACTGGTGATCCGCAGCGCCTGTCACTATGCCAGCCAGAGCGAGGCGAGCTGGCCTGGCGTCCTGAAAAACCTGGTGTTTCTGGGGACCCCCCATCATGGGGCCCCCCTTGAACACGCGGGTCACTGGCTGGAACAACTGCTGCCTGCCACCGCCTACACTGAGCCGTTTGTCAGGCTGGCTCGGCTGCGCAGTGCGGGTATCAAGGATCTGCGCCACGGCACCCTGCTCGACGACCAAGACCATACCCGCGATACAGCGTCAACGGATCCGCGCCCGCCTTTGCCCCTGCCAGCAGGCGTCGCCTGCTTTACGATAGCCGCCACGACGGCCGCCAAACGCAATCTGTTGGCAGATAGATTGATTGGCGATGGCCTTGTCCCCCTGCGCAGTGCCCTTGGGCAGCACAAGGAAGCCCGCCACCAGCTGGCATTTGCGCCATCCCACTGCTGGATTACCTATCGCACCAGCCATATGGCCCTGCTCGGCAGCCCCCAGGTGACTCGTCAACTGCTGCACTGGCTCGCGCCTCTTCACCAACAAGCAGAGGATGGCAGCCCGTCAGAGGAAAATGCACAAGCAGTTCCCCTTGCTCAATAAGCTGACATCCGGCCCCCATAATGAAAAATCCGCCAGCTGGCGGATGTTTCATTGCGTGTCGGTCACATCAAGCGGGCACGGCCGAAGACCCTGATTGAGCTGCCGGGTTCGGCCGGGATCTCGGCGTGCAGGTGTGACGCCATGCCCATATCCTCTCCCTGAAAGATATCTATGATGCCGCCATGGGGCCAATGGATATCGCGCAGATAACCGGCAAAGGCAGCCGTCGCCGCGCCGGTGGCTGGATCTTCGTAGACGCCGCCATAAGCAAAGGGATTACGGGTGTGAAACAGCTGCTCACGGGCGGCATGAGCCAACAGTATGGTTACCAGCCCTTCCCTTCGCATCAAAGTGCGCCCCCGCTCCAGCTCATACTCCATGGCTGCAAGGGCGGCACGGCTGTTCAGGGCCAGCACCAGATGATCGGCGCCGCCATGAATGAGCGCGGGAGGAATACGGGGATCCAGATCCGCGGGCGTGTAACCGAAGAGATCCAGTGCGGCGGCCACCAGTTCGGCCGGGGGCGGTTTGCTGTGAGTCGGCGGCGATTGCAGGGCGGCCTGCCAGTGCCCTTCCCCATCCAGCCAGCCCGATACCTTGATCACCGCCTGATTGAGGTGCAATCCATACTCCCCTTCCCCAAAGCGCCGCGCCAATGCCACGCCGAGGGCTATGGTGGCATGGCCACAGAATGGCACCTCGGCCTCGGGAGAAAAGTACCGTACCCGCCATTCCCGCAGCTCGGCGGTTGGCTCAACTGCCTGTGCGCCCAGGGGCAAGGGCGTTGACATGGGCGCGGCGAAAGCGGTTTCCGAAAATCCCACTTCGGCGGCAATATGCTGCATCTCGTGTGCGCCGGGCAAGCTGGCGCCAATCCAGACACCGGCAGGGTTGCCCCCTTGCAGCCCATCAGAAAAGGCGGCGATACGCACCAACTCAGGCTCCAACGGGGAGGCTAGCTCCTTCATGATCACTCCTTGTTCTCATGCTGCTTGTTTACATGGTGACGACTTCATACTGGCTGTTTTCATGCTGAAACGGTCAGCACCCATGCTTGACCATTGACGCAGCCCCAAGACAGAGCCTCTTGCAAACCTGACCAACGACCCCATTCACAAGAGAAACACGCCAAGCTTACCCGTTAAATTAAATGGCGGACAGGTGTCGCTTGGGCGCCGCGGTTCCGGGTGCTGGCAACTAGGGAAGGTGCGAACAAGTCCCTGATATGAGATCATGTTTGTCATCTGGAGCCATGGAACAGGGTTCATCATGAGT